>WGFI01000074.1 GCA_015492295.1 Caldifarciminota bacterium | reverse complement strand
CCCATAAATAATGGGGTTATTGTTCTACACCTCAAAGTTATTTCTTTCATCAAAGTCATAACTTGACCTCCTATCAATGATAATCATACACATTTACCCTCATCAATCCCATTCCAAGCGTTTCATCTCCTCCGAGTTGGATGATCTGATATTCTTCCAACAAATCCTTTACTTCTTTTTTAACATCAGAAGAGTTTTTAATACCTGAAACATCCTTTTTATAAGGCTCCGTAATAAAAACAAACCCATAGAAAACCGCCTCTGCGGGAACAAGTTCAATTGTGAATAATTTCCCCTTTTCAACCGTTCCTGTCATTTGGTCTATCCTTATCCTCGTTCTTATCTCAACCGCATATTTAACAAAGTCCTTGAAAACATCGTCGGAAACAATAGCGAGGCGTTTTTGGAGGTTGTTTTTCAAGTGAGAAGGTAGAAAACTCCAAATCCACTCTGCTACCTTATTGGATATATTTTCCTGATTTCCATCGCCATCATTGACTTTGATTTCTCTAAGATTAAAAACGAACTCTTCAAGGGCGACTGTGCCGTCATCAATTTTAAGTTCAGAATTATCGCATATTATTATTTCATCATCCTTTAAATTATCCAAGGCGTTTAGGTTAGGTATATTTACAGAGTTTCCAGAAATACCCAAACTTTCCAACTCATTCTTAAACCTTTTGAGAACATAGGGAGATGTTATCCAAGCGAAAACTCCTTTTACAGAACGAACGGGAAATAGTAAGATTTTAGCATCTGTAAAGGATATGCAGGACGCATGCTCGGAACCATCCCTTTCAGGTCCAAAGATAACCTCCACTTTATCTTTCCACTTTCTTGTAGCGAGTTCCCTTATCACACCCTTTATTCCGCTTCCTGCTATCACAGGAAAGTCCGTATGTTTTTCCCTCTGTATAGGATTATCCACATAGCTAACGCTTGTTCCAGAACCAACATGCACAGGCGTTAATGCATGGTATGTTAGGACCAGCTTGGTATTATACATAGGTCGGTATTATAAACTGGAACATTTATTCGTTGGGCTAAATTTTCCCATATATTACGAGATTTGAGCCTATAAACTTTTTATTACGATTCTGGTAAGGTTTAAGAAAACCAAACCAATAATTATCAAGATTTACCTCATTGATTTTCTTCTCCACATAAAGAACGCTTCCCGCTCTGATCCCCCTCTTTGTAAAGTTATTTATCTTTAAACCGCTTGACTTTATAGCCAAATTTACAAAACTGCTTATACAGGCGGACAAAACTTCAAAACCACATATATTTTTTGGTATAACATTTCCACCGTTAAAGATTCCCGGGCTCAGGAAAAGTAGTTTGAAACGGTTTCCATTTATTTTGGGCTTTTTGAACCTCTGCTTTATATCTTCCTTTCCAACCTCATAATAAACACTTCTCATCTCACCTCCCAGTTTCAAAATTTTGTTAGAATTATAAAAACGCAAAAGCTTTTCTTCATCTTTCAGATCTTTGGGCAATTTCTCTATATTGAATTCCACATAGAAAACGAAACTCCAACCATCCTTTAATCTAAGAAACTTTATCCTGTAAAGGCCATCCTCCTGCATTACGGAATGAGTTGCGCTATTTATCTTTATTCCAACCCTGTCCTCATACTTAAAGATTTCATTAAATCCCTTAATATCTTCATTACGGACAGTATCTCCATTTATCCAAGAATTAAGTCCATCCTCACTTATAAATCCATCAAAGCCTCCAACATCCTCCATTCCAATATAAATGGGCAACATCTTAACATTCGGTTTATTCGTATTTTCAAATCTGAAAAGTGAATATTTGTTATCATCCTTAACATTTAGAAAGAACAATTCACCTTTTTCCTTTTTTCTCTCCTTGTAAATATCCGCCGGTTTCGGGAAATAGAGTTTTTCCTTTTTTTCCTTCGTGTCATTGTCATTGTAAAGAAATGGACCATAAACATGTTTAAGAATCTCGCTTGTGTCTATACCATAATGTTGGTAAATCTTTGCACATATAGCGCCTGCAAATGTATGGGGGAAAGGTGGGAATACGCTTTTCGCAGTCTCACCCAAATTAAAAGGCTTCCCACTTCCGAAAAACAAAACATCATAAGGCTTTATTTTAAATCTCAACATAGAGAATGTATTATATCCCTGAAAGGTTTTTAGAAAGATTGTTCAACTCACCTTCCATCTATCCGCCGAGAATACCAAGGCTATAAATATCCATTCCGTTATCAAATGACTACCTCCATAGCTCAAAAACGGGTAAGGTATTCCTGCAACGGGTAGGATTCCCATGACGGACATAAGATTGGCGAAGACCTGGTATGTAAGGAAAGACGAAGTTATCAAAGATATATTGCGGAGGATGGGGTCTTCGGAGAAGCCGAACAAACCTATGAGTATGCTTAAAGTAAAGGATATAAGAATGAGAATACCACCTGCGACATACCCGTACGTTTCAACGAGTGATGAAAATGCAAAATCGGTATGAGAAGCCGGCAAATAACCGTAAAGTTTCTGAGTGGATCCGTATATCCCCTTGCCGAAAGGTTTTGAATTGGCCAAGGTTATGCGTGATTGGTATGTCTGCCAGAGTTTTTCTTTATGTTCTTCCGGATTTATCATTGCCAGAATCCTTTTCCGCTGATACTCCTTCAATCCCTTCTGCCATATTATCGGTGTGATCACTCCTACGATCATTAAGGAGAAAACCGCACTTACAAACCAGTGTAATCCCGCCCTGAGAACCATGAATGACAGTGAAAACAAAGTTAAAAATGCGAAGAATAGGTGCTTTGAGAATGAGGATACCGCCGACAACGGTACGCTTATGATGTATAAAACCAATTTCAGATTGCGGGTAGTTATGAACATGGTGGTTATGGTCAAAAACACTATAACGCTTGAAGTTGCGAGATCAGGCTCAATAAACACCAAGAAAGCCGGGAATAAACCCAAGAGTAGTTTATTTAAATCGTTATCAATGGTTGTCAGATAAAGAGGGACGACCACCTTGGCGAATTCGGAGGGTTGGATGTTGATCGGACCGAGGGAAAACCACCTTTTCACATCACCTGAACCTAAGAATAAAACCGCGATCAGCATAAAAACGGTTAAAATATAAATTATCCGCATGGAATCCATTATGAACCTTATGTTCATCCTGCGAATGATTAAAAATAGAGCTATGCTTAGAACTGTGAAGCTCAGCTGTTTCAGAACCAGCTCCGTATCGGGTAATAAGTTTATTATACCTGCGAGACTCAGGATTGATGCACAAAAAAGGATTAAACTTTTCACAGTGGTATATTGTCGTGCTTTTTGGGTGGTAAGGTTTGTCTCTTGTTCCTAAGCAACCGTAAGCATTTTATGAGCAATGGTCTGGTCTTTGAAGGTTCTATCACATCGTCTATGTATCCCAAAGATGCGACATAATAAGGGTTGGTGAATTTTTCTCTGTATGCATGCGTAAGTTTATCTATAAGCTCCTGAGGATTTTCACTCTTTTCTATCTCTCTACGATATATTATCTTAACCGCCCCTTCGGGACCCATAACGGCGAATTCTGCGGTGGGCCACGCGAAGTTAAAGTCCGCCCTTATCTGCTTTGATGCGAGCACGCAATATGCACCACCGTAGGATTTACGCGTAACAACCGTGATCTTCGGAACCGTGGCCTCCGCGTAAGCAAATAGGAGTTTGGCCCCATGCCTTATTATTCCACCATGCTCCTGATCAACCCCGGGCAAAAAGCCGGGTACATCCTCAAAGGTTATTATAGGAATATTAAATGCATCGCAGAACCTTACAAATCTCGCCGCTTTTATGGATGCGTTTATATCTATCGCCCCCGCGAGATGTAAAGGTTGCTGGGCGACTATACCAACGGAGAATCCCCCGAGTCTCGCGAAACCCACTATTATGTTCTGCGCAAAATTCTCATGAACTTCAAAAAACTCCCCGTTATCCACTATCCTTCTTATGACTTCCTTCATATCATAAGCCTGATAGGGATCGGCAGGAACGATGTAGTTTAGCTCTTCGTCTTCCCTATCCTCGGGATCTTCCGTCTCCATCAAGGGCGGTTCTTCCATATTATTTGAAGGGATGAAAGATAGCAACTTCCTTATACCCTCATATATCTCAGTTTCACTATCATATACGAAATGTGCCACCCCCGATCTTTCGGCATGTATATCCGCTCCTCCCAGCTCTTCATGTGAAACCTCTTCGTGCATGACGGATTTTACGACCTCAGGGCCGGTTATGTACATATAACTCGTCCCTCTACGCATGAATATGAAATCCGTTATGGCAGGGCTATAAACGGCGCCACCAGCGGAAGGGCCAAGTATGGCCGATATTTGAGGTATAACCCCGGAAGCCATAACATTCCTCAGAAAGATCTCCGCATATCCTGCGAGGGATCCCACTCCATCCTGAATTCTCGCCCCTCCCGAATCGTTCAACCCTATAACGGGTATTCCCACCCTTAGAGCGGTATCCATAATTTGAACGATCTTCTTAGCATTGGATTCCGAAATCGTTCCCCCTATAACCGTGAAATCGTGGGCGAATACCGCAACGGGTCTTCCATCTATGGTGCCGAACCCAGCGACCACCCCATCACCTAAGTACTTTTCCTTTATATCCGGATTCCTATGAGTTACGAACATCCCTATTTCCATAAAAGAACCCTCATCAAGTAGATAATCTATCCTCTCACGCGCTGTTAGTTTTCCCTTTGAATGTTGCCTCTTTATCCTCTCCTCACCCCCACCCTTAAAAGCCCTTTCCCTGAGTTCTTTAAGTTGTTTGAGTTTTTCTTCAATGTTCATGGCCAAAGAATAAGGATAGTTCCTTATCCGCGCTCTCAGGAGAATCGGAGGCATGCACCGCATTCCTCTCTATGCTCTCACCGAACACCGCCCTGATCGTTCCCGCCCTCGCCTTTCTTGGATCCGTAGCTCCCACGAGTTCTCGGAGTTTTGAAACGGCGTTATCACCTTCAACCATTATACCGACGACCATACCGCTCGTTATATAATCAATGAGACTGCTGAAAAATTCTTTATCCTTATGCACTTCGTAAAACTTTTCGGCCTCCTCCTTGGTGAAAACCTTACTCTTAATGGAGATTATTTTGAACCCATTCTCCTCAAGCATATTTATTATCCTTCCTATCGCTCGCTTTTCAACGGCATCGGGTTTTATCATAAGTAGAGTCCTTTGCATAGGAAGACATTCTACGGCGGTTAATTTACCACTTGTCCCTGTAATTGTTTCGTAGTGCATATGTTTAATCCCAAAGGTCATCACATATATGTGGAGAGGGGGGATTTATAGGTATCTTTACACTGATAGAATACCAATACTATGAAAAGGGTAATAAAATCAATAGCAATAATCGTGAGTTTTGGAGGTTTTATATATCAACCTTTAAACGCGCAGGTTTGTGGGTTTCAGACTACATGCGTTCCTCCTTCTGATTGGGCAAGAGGTTCGTGGCAGATGTTCTATGGGTCGCAGAATCATACTGGAAGGCAACAAATGAAAGGGAATTTTACGAGTGGAAGGTATATTAAATGGGCTTTCGCGACAGGTGGTTATGTATTTACCTCTCCTGCGATAGGAGATATAAACAATGATGGATTTATGGAGATTATCGTGGGTAGTAATGACTATAACATATATGCATTACAAGGATCAGATGGAACGCTACTTTGGTCTTACTCAACGGGTTTCTGGGTACATTCCTCGCCTGCGATAGGGGATATAAACAACGATACACAGGTAGAAGTCGTTGTAGGTAGTGATGATGGAAAAGTTTATGCCTTAAGAGGAACCGATGGGTCATTGATTTGGAGTTTTACAACTGGCAACTGGGTAGTATCCTCTCCCGTGATAGGGGATATAAATAACGATGGGCAAAGGGAGGTAGTTGTGGGTAGTTATGATGGAAAAGTTTATACTTTACGGGGAACGAATGGTTCTATGCTTTGGGGTTATACAACTGGCGATAGTGTAGTATCCTCCCCTGCTATAGGAGATATAAATAACGATGGGCAGATTGAAGTCGTCGTGGGTAGTAAGGATGGCTATATCTATGCCCTACGGGGAACGAACGGTTCCGTGCTTTGGTCTTATAATACGGGTAATCCAGTAAAATCTTCCCCTGCGATAGAGGATATAAACAACGATGGACAAATAGAAATAGTCGTGGGTAGTAGCAACGGCTATATTTATGCCTTGAGAGGGACGAATGGAGCTATTCTTTGGTCTTATAATACGGGAAATGCAGTAGCATCTTCTCCTGCGGTAGGAGATATAAATAGCGATGGACAAATAGAGGTCGTCGTAGGTAAATGGAGTGGTGTACTATATGTATTAAGAGGTACAGATGGCTCAGTGGTTTGGAGTTACAATTTAGGTTCAGAGTATCAGTGGCCAGAGGATATAGTCTTAGCCGATATCGATACATCACCTGGACTCGAAATTATAACCCATGGTCTTCATACTCCCACGTATGTTCTGTCCTCATATGGTACGTTATTATGGCAGGAAAATCCCGTTACCGGGCAAAGATCTTTAAGTGTGGGAAATGTTGATTGTGACAATTGTGTTGAAATAGTCGCAGTAGGAAAAGGCACTCCTATGATTGCCGTTATAGATGCAGCTTCAAACGAAGGTAGGTGTGGTATTCTTAGTTATGCTAATGAGAATAACACGCTAAATCCTGATAAATATGTAAAAGTCTATTCCTTAGATGGTAAGGTTATATTTGAAGGAAGATTTCGAGACTTCAAGGCAACGTATAAAGGTGTGTATTTTGTGAAAATTAAAAATGAGGTTAAAAAGATTATAAAAAGATAGGGATGCAAGGACTAGATATGTTTCAATTAGGATTTACAGCAGTATAATAGTAAATTTAGGGT
>WGFI01000073.1 GCA_015492295.1 Caldifarciminota bacterium | reverse complement strand
TGGTTGCGGACTTTGATGGGGATGGGCAACTTGAAATAGCGGGAGTTCCTTACGGTTCTTGGTGCAACGGTGATGGCGTTTTTAGGATGTTCAATGCTTTGACTGGCACCGTTGAATGGACATACACTTATGGTGTTGATGCGGAAGGTGCGTCTATGGCTGATGTTGATGGAGATGAGTGTATAGAACTCATACTGCTTCCTACATGTTGCGGTACCAATACAATCGTTGTACTTGATAGCACCGGTTCCGGATGCGGTTATTATCCATATAATGACACCTGCGGGTTTCTTGGGTATGATGAATATGTGAAAAGAGAAAAACTTTTTGTTCTCAATATCAGAGGTGATAGGGGAGGTTTATGGGTGGATGTTAAGGAGGAATTGGTTAAGATATACACTACTGATGGGAAGATGGTCTTCGGGGGAGTAGTTAAAGGCAAGAGGTTCATAAGGCTGAGGAAGGGGGTTTATTATGTGAAGGTCAGGGACAGAGCCAAGGTAGCTGTTGTTAGATAACCTTCATAAATAAAAATCGCTCATAGAACACCCTTAGAATATCCCCCTATGGCTTACATATACAAAGCGGGTGTAATTGGCGGTGGCACTATGGGTTCTGGTATAGCATATGTTATATCTTACTCCGGAATACCCGTGGTGCTGAAAGAGGTGGATAAGGAGAAAGCCGATAAGGCGTACCAAACCATAAAGTCCCTTTACGACAGAAGGGTAAAAAAGGGTAAGATAACGGAGGATGAAGCCGAAAGGAGGCTGGCTCTACTTGAAGTGACGGATTCCTATGAACCCTTTTCCGATGTGGATATAGTTATAGAAGCCGTTTTTGAGGACCTGGATGTAAAAATAAAGGTATTTCAAGAACTTGAGGATTTTGTTCCGGAGCACACCATATTTGCAACGAACACATCGGCCTTATCAATAACCGCAATGGCAAAGGCAACGAAGAGGCCCGATAAAGTGGTCGGTATGCATTTCTTTTTCCCCGCACCCGTGATGAAACTCGTGGAGGTTATACCGGCACTCCAAACCTCGGAGGAAACCGTACAAACCGTCATAGAATTCTCAGAATCCCTATCAAAATTACCCATAAGGGTTGAAGAGTGCCCAGGTTTCTTAGTCAATAGGATACTAATGGCGTATATGAACGAGGCGGCATGGGCATTGCTTGAAGGGGAGGCTAATGCCGAGGAAATAGATGCCGCTGCCCGTGAGTTTGGATGGCCTATGGGTCCCTTCACTTTGATAGACGAACTTGGCGTTGATGTGGGTGTTAAAGTGGCGCATATACTTTATGAAGGATACGGTGAGAGGATGAGGCCCGCTCCTCTGCTTGATGAAATAGTGAAGGAGGGGAGATTTGGGAAAAAGGCGGGCGCTGGTGTTTATGATTATGGAAAAGGTGTAAAACCAATAGAGGAGATAGCGGAGAATCTAAGAAGTAAGTTGGGAATAAAAAAGAGGGAAGGATTTGATTTCAACAGGCTGATGATAGCGATGATAAACGAGGCTATATTAACATTGCAGGAAAAGGTTGCATCAACCCGTGATATAGACCTCGGTATGTTGGCAGGTACAGGATTCCCTCAGAGCAAAGGTGGAGGGCCTCTGATGTATGCGGATATACTCGGCTTGGATGAGGTATTGAAGATGAGTTTGGAATTTGAAAAGAAGTACGGATGGAGGTTCCATCCTTCTTATCTCTTGAAGAAGTACATAGACGCTGGTTGGTTAGGCAAGAAGACAGGAAAGGGTTTCTTTGAGCATGTATGAACCTGGCGATAATTGAGGTGATATACAAGAACGAGGTCGTTGGTCTATCCAAGAGTAGGGGGGACTTCTTCATAAGGGAGGAGAATTTTAGCATAAAGGATAGATCCCCTTACTTCGCCATTGAGGATAATAAGATAGAGGTTTTAGGATTCGGGCCCCAAGGGGGAGAGAAACTCCTAAGGGAATTCTTAGCTTTGGGAGCCGAAAAGGCCTTCTACCTAACGGTCCCATTCTACGGTATAAAGAACTTTGATCTTTACCCCGTGGCGAAATATATAGCGGATAGATTCAAGGAGCATAGGATTTACACCTCAAACGAGGAGATGTTTTACAGGCTGAAAAATCTCAATGTGATACTCGTAAAAGAGAAAATTGAGGGGAGATTACCGTCGGCCATAGAGATAGTGAAGGCACGCAGAAAAACCTTAGAATTGATTAAAGACTTCAACTACGCAACGGCTTTTAATTACATAGGAGGCGAAATCGCGGAATTATGAAACCTTCCAAAGCTCCAACAGCCTATTCTTCCTAAGTATCCTCTTTTCCTTTCTCTTCGTCGCATCGGAGTATATTATGTCATTGACCGCGTAGGATTTCAGAGGTTCGTCCCTTTCAACCAAAACCATGCTGACGAATGTATGCGTTGATAGGTATTTCGTATTTTTTAAGGGATCCTTTCCAAAAACCCAAACCTCAACCTCACATGAGGTTCTCCAAACGGCGTTCAATCTCGTATAAATTTCAATTATGTGAGAGGATCTTATGGGATGGAGGAATATGGTTTCGTCTATGGATGCTGTTACCATAGGTCTTCTTGAATATTCTATTGCGGTTATAGCCGCAAGCTGATCTATGTACTCAAGGAGCTTCGCCCCTGACATCATATCAAAGAAGAAAACATCCTCCATACTTATACCATACACCGTTTTCATATCATAACTTTCGGGTTCGTATATGCCTTTAAGGGAAGATTTCAAATATGAGATCTTCTCCTTTATATCCTTTTCAAGCGTGGGGGAAGGACTGTAATAACCGTGCTCCACCACTCTTCCTTCACCATTCACCGAAACGAATGTCATTTCCGCCGCTGTTGTGAGATTTTCAATGTTCTCCTCCGGATTCTTTGAATATACCGCAACTTTTACCGTTATCGTATGGGGAGTTGAGAATAACGGAGAGACGTTTATACTAACCATATCCCCGACCTTTATTGGATTTATGAAGTCAAAACTACCCATATATCCTAAAAGCACAGGTTTCTTCGCTAATATGGATGTAAATATTGAGGATGTTCTTATAACCCAATTCATCAACCTGCCACCGAAAAGATAACCGAGAATATTCGCATCCTGAGGAAACACCCAATATATCGTTTCAAAATCCCCCCTAAATCTCATAGCTTTATCAGTTTAGCCTTATCCCTAAGAAATATCTTCACCCCTTCCCTGAACATCACTTTTATCGTTGAGCTGTCAATATCAAGTATTTTTCCTTTACCGTATTTCTTATGATAAACCGTATCACCCTTTTTGTAATTTCCCACCTTCCCCAAACCCATCTCGTATATAAACCTACTAGGATCCAAATTGCTCCTATAACTTCTTGATTTAACGGAAGACAGGTATAGATACCTCTTGGCCCTCGTTATGGCAACATAGCACAGCCTCCTCTCCTCCTCTATATCCTCCGCCTTATAATGTGGGAAATTTTCTTCTTCAAGTCCTATTACAAAAACCACATCGCTCTCAAGACCCTTGGCCGCATGTATCGTCATAAGGGAGATTGAGCCGTTTTTCGTTTGAATATCAACCGAGGTTAATAGAGAAACCGTATCCAGAAAGTCGTCTATACTCCGATACTTTGAGGCCATACTCAACAGCTCCATAACATTTTCCTTTCTCTCCGAATGATTGTCAGGGTACCTCCTTTCAAGATAACTAAAATAGTTGATTCTCTCAATGACCTCGTTCAAGGCCTCCCTAGGGGCGTAATTCCGTAAGCCATTTATGAGGCTCAGGTACATTTTCAGTTGCCTGCGCTGTTTTGATGTTATATCTTTAAGTTTTTCAACCATCTCCACTTCATCATCCGATAACGCTCTGATCACCTTGTTAATCGTCGCCTCTCCTATACCCTCAATTAGCCCCAAACTCCTCCGCAGAGATACGAAATCTTTAATATTCACGCTCACCCTTAGAAAAGAGATCAGATCCTTGATCTCCGCCCTCTGAAAGAACCCTATATCCCCGATTATCATATATGGCAATCCATGCTTTATAAAAGCCTGTTCAATAGCCCTTGACATATAATTCGCCCTGTACAGAATCATAACCTTATCATAGGGGAATCCTTTTTTCTTTATCTCCCTTGCTATCCAATTGGCTTCCTCATCGGCATTAGAGAAGGACATATAAACCGGATTTGGACCATCCTTCACATCCGAAACCAAAACCTTATCTCTACGATTTATGTTGTTCTTTATAAGCATATTCGCAAGATCCAAAATCTTTTGATGGGATCTATAATTCTTTTCAAGTTTTACGATTTCGGTTTCCGGGAAATCCCTTTTAAAGTTTAGGAATATACGAAAATCCGCTCCACGAAACGAGTATATAGACTGATCCTCATCACCCACCACGAATATCCTCCTATGTTTTTTATCCCCTACTATTCTTACCAACAGCTCATGCTGCAAGGGATTAGTATCCTGATACTCATCAACGAGAACATAATAGAACCTTTGGGAGTATCTCTTTCTTATATCCTCATCCCTAAGAATCTCCAAAGCTTTTATAAGAATATCGTCAAAGTCCAGCGCTCTTGCCTCATCCAATCTCCTCTGATATACATTTAAGATTTCGGCGAATATATACTCATCAATGTTCTCAGGCTTTCTTTTAGTGTTCTTATATCGGGATATAGCACTTCTGACCTCGGAAGGTCTCAGATGATTCAGATTTAGCTCTTTAAGTATGGACTCTATGATCGTTTTCGTGTCTTCCTCATCATAAACTATGTAATTACCAGCTTCCCTTTTGATCAGGCGCAATGCGAAGGAGTGAAAAGTCCCTATGGTCAGTTTATCAACATCAACATAAGATGATAACCTATCTTTCATCTCGTTGGCAGCCTTATTCGTAAAAGTTACGGCCAAAATCCTATTCTCGGGAATACCTATCTCTCTAACCAAGTACGCGATACGTAATGTCAATACTCTCGTTTTACCTGAGCCTGCACCTGCCACCACTAATATGGGTCTATCTATGGGTGAGAAAACGGCTTTTCTTTGGGATTCGTTCAATTTATCAAACTCAGATTTTAATTTTTTCAACATTTTCTACGCTTTCCTCAAAAACCTGGGTTTCAAGCGTTTGAAGGTCAAGGACAACGAATGAGCATTTCCCAAATAGATACCCGTATATCTCTCCCGGATTTATTATCACCGTCTTCCCCACCTTCCTTATATCAACTTTGTGAAGGTGCCCGTAGAGAATCACATCAAACTCACGAGTTTCGGCCAGTTTATCTATAAGCACAGGTTCATGCATCATTATTATGTTTCTATCGTTGAGCTCTAAAAATGTAGGGGATTCGCTGGATACATACCATCCGAATTTACGGAAATTCTGTGAAAGTTTCAAATAGTCCCCATCGTTGTTTCCAAACACAACCCAGAGTTCCCCCTTGTAGATTTCACCTATTCTCACTGGGACAAAAGGACTTATAACATCGCCGAGATGGATGACCTTGTCTATGCCCAAAGAGTTTATCTTATCAAACGCCCACCTCAAACCTTTAAGATTGTCATGCGAATCCGAGATTATAGCCACTTTCATAAACCGCTATAATAAGGCTGAAATTATCAGATGGTGAAAATACTCTCCTCACCCGTATCCATGTCCCTTATCTTGTATCTACCCGATTTAACCTCCTCCTCTCCTACAAATACGACCCATTTCGCTCCCAACTTGTTGGCCTTTTTCATTTGAGATCTGAGACTTTTCCCCCTATCAAATATCATATCAGCCGTCTTCCCACACTTTCTGAGTTTATGCAGTATATCAAAGGCTATATCCATATACTCATCTGAGGTCCTCACTATGAAATATAGTTCGTCTTTCTTAGATTCTTTTCGTAATATTAGCGATATTCTGTCTATCCCAGCCGCCCATCCACAGGCGGGTGTATCCTTACCTCCGAGCTCGGACACCAGATCATCGTATCTTCCTCCTGACAATATCGTGTTCTGGGCGGATTCCAGTTCCTCGGATTTTATCTCAAATACCATTCCCGTATAATAGTCCAAGCCTCTTACGAGTTTAGGATCCCTTTCAATCGGAACTTCAAACTTTTGAAGTAATTCCAAGGTTTTTGTGAAATCCCGTTTCTCCTCTTCATCAACGAACTCCATAATATCTGGCACCTCAAGCTTCGGAGAACAGATTTTACAGTCCAAAACTCTTAAAGGGTTCTTTTCCCTTCTGACTTTACAATCTTCACACAGAAAATCCATTTCTTTGAGGTAATCCTTCAAAAACGAGGAAAATCTCCTTTTAGCATCATCGCCTCCCAGGGTATTTATATAGACTTTTGCCTTCACATCCAACCCCCTTACGCATTCATAGGCGCTTAGTATGCATTCGGCATCGGCATGGGAACCATCATAACCGATGAACTCCACACCTATCTGGTAGAATTGTCTGTATCTTCCCTTTTGAGGTCTTTCCGCACGAAACATAGGACCGAAGTAAGCAAGCTTCACAGGGGGAACGAAACCGTTTTCTATGTATGCCCTTACTATTCCAGCGGTCCCTTCGGGTCTTAAAGCCACATTCCTTCCACCCCTATCCTTAAATATAAACATCTGCTTTTGAACTATATCGGTAAATTCGCCTACGGACCTTATGAAAAGCTCCGCTTGCTCAACGATCGGTGTATCTATCCATCTAACATTATACCTTCCGAGTATCCCTCTGAAAGTCTCAACTATATACCAAAACTTATCCCACTCTTCACCGTATATATCCCTGAATCCCCGTAGGGTCTTTATCAATTATCTCTTACCAGTTAAGGCTCTGTACCTTCCAGTTAATTCCGTTTGGCTGCCCATAGGCGTATGAAATACGCTGCTGTCTCTACCCTGAATGAGCACCATGCCATAGTAAGGCTTTATATATGTAGTATCATAGGAATAAAGCTCACCATTCGTGTCTCCCGAAATTGGAGCGCATCCGGTGGGTACGGTAAATAATCCGTAATGTATCTTTGCCTGCCTTTCATAGATCACTCTATAAGCGCTGAAAGTTCCAGCAGGTACGGTTATACTTAGAGTATCAATCACCTGAGCGGATGAGGAGGTAATTTTGAAGCTGTCAAGTCTGATACCCAAAGTGCATCCGGCGAATAAGGGTGAGAAAATCGTATCACTCATCGGCTGCGTAAATGGTTGTATAGGTGTCCATGTTTGACCTATTGTTAATGGTTTTATTCCTAGTAAGTTTGTAAAAGATATGGTATCTCGTACGCTTGTATCTATTACGATTTTTACATCTTGATATACCGTATCTCCCTTTATCCTGAAAGTATCCTCAAAAACCCTTCCCATAGTGAAAAAGGTATCCTTATGAGGTACCAACAATTCACTTCCAGAGGTTATATATGGATAGAATATGGTTTGTACCGTATCAAGCGATGTACCACTTGATGTTGTGGTTGTACTATCCCAATATATGAACGAACTGTCCGGGGTTATACCGAAATATGCGGCTGTGCTCTCAGGTGTAGGAGTGGGACCACCTCCTCCACCCCCACC
>WGFI01000072.1 GCA_015492295.1 Caldifarciminota bacterium | reverse complement strand
GCTTATCGGTTTCTCTCATCTGCTCATCCGTCTTTTTCTGACTTTCTGCTAGTTCTTTTATCTTTTTATCGGTTTCTTTCTGGCTTTTCACGAGTTTCTTTATCTTCTCCTCCAATTCCTTCAAACCTTCCAAAAACTCCTTTCTATAATCCTTAGCCATAATTGAGTATTATACAGTTGAAAAATCCTTCGTTCTAAACTCCTAATATTATGCCGTTTAAGCGTTGGTTTCACTTCAACGAATATAACATAATCCTTACCCTTACTCATCGTATCCCTCGTATAGTTATAGCTTTTAACTGCTTGCCCGTTCTCTACTTAGTCATACAATAAGATCAAAGAACGTGAGTAAATTTCCCCACATAAAAGATTAGGGGACTTTTTGGTGTGGTCTCCGGTAAATAATACATTCCGAAGGAAAAGAAGTATTTCTACAAGCCATGCGTACAGGATCACAAAAAATCTTGGGTAAATCTTAAGCTTTCTTCGTCCGCTTTCTCAATCGGCAATCCGCGGTAATTTTCAACTTTAAAATCCCCACCTTATGGCGTATGTGAGATATAGCATTGAAAACAGGATAGCGACCTTAGTTATAGAGAATCCTCCGGTAAATGCCTTATCAAGGGAGGTTATGGAGGAATTGGATAAAGCGCTTGATGAGTTAAAGGATAACGATGAGGTTAAAGTCATCATACTCGCAGCCGCGGGTCAGATAGCCTGGATAGCGGGAGCGGATATAAACGAGATAGAAAAGCTCAATTCTAAGGAGGAGGCTTATCAGGTGGTAAAGCAAGCGCAAAGTATAGCGAATAAACTTGAAAGATTGGGGAAACCCAGTATAGCTGCGATACATTCGTTATGCTTGGGAGGAGGACTTGAACTCGCGTTGGCATGCACATTCAGGATAGCGGGTGATAGGGCGAAATTTGGGCAACCTGAGATAAATCTCGGAATAATTCCGGGAATGGGGGGAACCCAAAGACTTACGAGGTTGATAGGTAGGGCGAATGCCTTGAGGCTCATTTTAACGGGTGAGCAGATACCAGCACAGGAGGCATACCGTATAGGGTTAGTTGATGCCGTCGTACCTGGTGATAGGGTAATTATGGTATCAAAGGATTTTGCAAGAAGGATAGCACAGAAAGGATTACCTTCAATACGAGCCGCATTGAAAGCCGTATATGAAGGTGAAAATATGACATTGGATGAAGGTTTGGACCTTGAGGCAAAATTATTCGCCGAACTTTGCGAGACTGAGGACAAAAAGGAGGGTATAAAAGCATTTAAAGAGAAGCGTAGGCCCGTTTTTAAGGATAGGTAAGGAGTAAAAATCCTCCTAAAAATGAACCCTTGCAATCAAAGCTAGGTTGGAATTTCAGTATTCATTATATAACTCGCAGGTATTTGCGGAACGATACCTGTAAGGTTTAAAATATCCGTTGAAACAAGGAGGTTATATATGGGTAAATATATTGTAATTTCGTTGGTTCCCACTATGGTATGGGCTTTCAAGGATGTACCTACATCCATCATAAAGCAGAGTGCGGATATAAACGATAAAGCGTTTGTGAGCATAAATCCTCATATTACCCAGAGACCATCAGAGGATAAGATTAGGTTTGGTCATATAGAGGATATAAGACCACTGTGGGGAACGGATGTACTTGTAAGAGGAACCCCATTTAACGGTTATCCTGCGGATATAGCCATGGATGTCGCTGATAACGGTGATATTTATGTGGCGGTTCTTATGAAGGGACCTTCCGCGAATGATGATACGATAGAGTTCTATAAAAGCACGGATGGTGGAAACAGCTGGATGAAAATATCTCCCATATTGATCCTTGGAGAGATAGACGGTTTTGATATGGTTATTGGACCCGGAGCGAACCCTTGGATATACACCTTAGTGGATTTTGATACTTTGTTCGGGGCGGGATTGAAGATCAGAAGAATGAGGGCGGATTTCTCAGCCTCAGATTGGTTCAACATAGCTTTGGGAGATACCATAGAATATCCGTCAATGTCGGTAAATAACAGCGGGACATTGGTAATAACATACATAACTACCACGCCGGATTCTGGTGTGTATAGGGGAGTATCAACTGATGAAGGTGCAACTTGGAATACACTCAGAGCGAACACGGGTGTATATGCGCCACCTTCAATATTCATCTCAGCGAATAATAGGGCGTATCATATGTATTACACTGCGGATAGGAGGATATGGTTGATAACATTTGATGCACCGACTTTGAGTGGAACATATGTGAATACCATAGACTTAGCGCCTGATGAGAGTTATATAAGTTCAATAGCGGCAACTGGTGGTGCTCCATCATCGCAGGGGGTTATAGCGGTATGGGAAAACTTTCACACATCAACGGGAGTTTGGGATATACATTATGCGACATCCAACGATGGAGGGAATACATGGAGCGCTCCTGGGCCATTTCCACCTACGAACTTCATTTATTCAAGTGGGTCAAATATGTGGTATCCTTATGTTCATAGGGATAGGAACGATGTGTATGGGAGTTTCAGGTTTGTATCAACGTATGCGACGAGCAGTTTTGACAGCGTTTTATATGCGTTTTCATCAACGCATGATGGATGGGGGAGCACATACGAT
>WGFI01000071.1 GCA_015492295.1 Caldifarciminota bacterium | reverse complement strand
TAACACTTTCTTCGTTAGAGTTCCTATCGCCATACTCGGCTTTATCACCTTTGCCTTTCAAAGCTTCTCCCTCCTTGAGAAACTTAATGTCATCAAAGGTATCTCCCCTCATCAACTTCAGCAACGATTACGATGGCTCGGTAGAGCCGCATTTCAGCCTCAACGTAATCCCCTTTTCTCCATTTAACCGCGAAACTACTGCTTATACAAAAGGGTGCAGATATTTATGTTAGAGACCACTTTCACCAAACACCTCTACACTACGCCGCTGAGGATGGACATGAAGATAATGGTGAAACACCACTGCATCGCGCCATTGATAATGAACATTTAGAAGTTGTAAAACTTCTCATTCAGAACGGCGCCGATGTTAATATTAAAACCACGAGCGGCGATACGCCTTTGCACCGCGCCGTTAAGGTAAAGAATTTAGAGCTCGTTAAAATCCTCATTCAAGAGGGTTCCTATGTTGATACAAAGGATGATTATGGTGAAACACCGTTGCACTATGCTGTTAAAAAACGATGCCGATGTCAATAGTGAGGATGAGGAGGGTAGAACCCCGCTGCATTATGCCGCCATGTATGGTAGTTTGGGTGCTGTGAAGCTTCTAATTCAAAATGGTGCCGATATTAACGCTTGCGATGGAGATGGTAAAACACCGTTGGATGAGGCGTTTGAGCAGCGTTATTGGGATATAGTGGATTATATTTCTGAGATTTTGTGATGCCCGCAACAAATCAAATGATCCAGCCTTATAATATTTTTCCTGATGTACAAGGTTAGAGTTCTCGGAATAAACGGTTCGGCTCGTAGGAATGGATGGTGTTCAAGGTTTTTAAAGAGGACACTGTTGTTCTCCCAGAAGGCCGGAGCGGAGGTTAAATTGATACATCTGATAAACTATCCTTTGAATTATTGCTCTGGAAGTTATAGCGAACACCCGGCCCTATGTCATCTTGAAAACTGCATAAAAGATAAGTTAAACGACAGCTTTAAATCCTTGGTTTGGGATGTGTTAGAATCCGATGCCATAATATTCGCTTCACCGGTTTATTGGTACTCTCAATCAGCACTGTTAAAGACGCTTATAGAAAGACTCACCTCCCTTGAAAACCAAAACCAATTCATGTTAAGGGGGAAAATCGCGGGAATAATAGTCGTAGGTGAGGAGGATGGTGGTATGCAGGTGGGTTCCCAGATAATGTCAGCCCTAACTCAGATGGGTTTCATAATACCACCTGTGGGAGTGGTCTATGCTCACAGATATTGGAAAAAGGAAAGGATACATGAGGCGCTTGAAGATGCCGCCATGCTCGGAGTTAATGTTGTAAAACTCGCGGAATTATTAAAATATGAAGATTGGGATTGGATAGATGGATGGAAGAAATATCAAGATAGCACCATCAATAATAGCCGCAAACTGGGCTGATATAATTCAGGAGTTAAAGAAGGCGAAGCGAGGAGATTTTATACATGTTGATGTTATGGATGGACACTTCGTACCCAATATAACATTGGGCTCTGATATAGCCAAAGCGGTATATGAAATAACCGGAAAACCCTTGGATATACATCTTATGCTTGATAGGCCCGATAAATACATAGACAGGTTCGCCTTTGATGGCGTCTTCCGCATAACATTTCACTATGAGAGTAATGCTCTCTTGATCCGTACGATAGAGAAGATAAAATCTTATGGTTTTAAGGCTGGAATATCAATATCTCCCGATACTCCCGTTCGTAGGATAATTAAAATTCTTGCGCTCGTTGATCAGGTTCTCGTTATGACGGTTTATCCAGGGTTTTCGGGTCAGAGGCTGGTGGAAAAAACCGTAAAGAAGATACATCAACTTAACGATATAAGAGAGGAGATGAATCTTAACTTTGTCATAACCGCAGATGGGGGAATAAACCGCAATAACATCGGTAGAATAGGACCAGTGGATGAGGTGGTTATGGGCTCAGGGTTCTTCTCTGAACCGACTTGAACAGATTTTCAAACAGAACCAAAGGAGTTATGGCACCCACGCCTCCTGGAACGGGGGTTATCCCCTTCACAGAATCCTTTAACTCGTCAAACTTCGCATCTCCCACGAGTTTCCCATCCCTATAAACCGTTGATATATCCACTATAACGGAATCCTCAGAAAAATATTCCTTTCCGAAGTGCTCACCGATATTGGCGGCAAGAAATACATAATCGCTCCGCCTCAAAATCTCCCTTAAATTGGTGGTTTTTGAGTGGGTTATTATAGGTGTCCCATTGAGCATAAGAATCAATAAGGCCAGGGGCTTTCCCACCCTAACGCTCCTTCCAACAACCGTGCAGACCTTTCCTTCCAGCTTAAAACCGTAGTATTCCAGTATCTTTACAGAAGCATAAGGTGTGGGTGGTAAAAACATGGGCTTTCCATAAGATAGCAACCCCAAATGGTAAGGTGATATGCCTTCTATATCCTTATCAAAAGGTATGTTGATTTCACTCTTACCAAGCGATATTATACCATCCGCCTCCTCGTCATCTTCCACGATATCAACCGATAGTTTCTTGGCATACCTCAGCAGGGATCTCCTATATATCTCCGAATCCTCCGAATTATCGGTTATGATTTTCAGCTTTGGCGTTCTTTTAAGCGTATCCCTTAACTTGAAAAGCTTGGAAAGATAATCCTCCTTTACGGGTTTTCCACTTAATATCATTTAACGATAAACTTTCTTATGTACCTTCCCGAAACTATGAAATATGCGCCGGATTTTAGGTTCAACTCAGCTCTATCGGAATATCTTCCCACCAATCTGCCTTCCGCGGAATAAATCTCAAAATCTCCCGCGTACGAACGAATCTCAACAACTCCACCATTAATACTTATATCTACTCCCCCACGAGCATTCGTTGGTCTCTCCGCCACATTTAAAGATCCATCAAAGGATACCGTGTGCTCTTCAAGAATCCAATAATCGGGATCAAATGTTATGGACATCGGCTCCGAATTTAAATAAAATACAAAATCCTGCGTCGCAAGGGAATCCCAAACCACCAATGTCGTATCTCCCGAAGAGAAGGAAACCCTTATCTCAATCGGCATCTTGTATATCGGGGCGCTTGAAGGTTGCGTTTGGATTATCCTTATAATCAGCTGCCAGTTTGAACCTGTAAAGTTTTTATTCCACCTAACATCGTATATAGGCCATCCGGGTTGATATACCCATTCATTAAAAAACCACATTAGATCCCTACCCGTATATGTCATAACATCGTTTATAAACTGCGAGGTTAAAGCATAAGAAAATTCATGCTGACTCCTGTAATACCTTAAAGCGCCGAAGAAAAGCGATGTGTCCTTATCAAGAACATATCTGAGCATGTGTAAAACCGCCGCACCCTTCTCGTAGGTGTATATTGAGAATACATCTCCCAAACTGGGACCAGGATTATAAACGGGTTTTCCGGGAAATGAAGCGTAGCTTAAAAATACATTCTCAACCCTATTGAGGTATCTGTTCTGATACGCTGTGAAACCCCCCGAATCCTCCCTCCATATCAACTCCGAGTACGTCGCGAATCCCTCATTCAACCATATATCCTTGAATGTTCCACATGTTACTAAATCCCCCCACCATTGATGTGCCAGTTCATGGGCTTGGGTACTGTTTGAGTATCTACCTCCAAAGAAGGAATTCGTCTGATCTTCCATAGCCCAACCACCCGGGAGAACCACGGATTGCTCATACTTCTCGTCGTAGAAAGGATAAACACCGTACCTGTTGGAGAAAGCTGTAAGCATCCTCGTCAGATCGTCCCCCCAAGTTGGACTGAAGCTACCTACGGGCATCCAGGATCTAACGGGCATGTTTATTGAGCCGTAGGACCAAGTCCATTCAACATAGTTCAGATCCCTTATAGCGAATGTTATAAGGTACGGGGCTATGGGATAACCGTGTTTGTAATGCCATCGTTTGTAAGATCCCACCGTTTGAGTGTCAATTAAGACGCCGTTAGCCACAACTTCCATATCCGCCCTCGCCGTTATTTCAAATTCAACACCTTCCTCCGCCTTTTCATATGGTTGATCCCAACTCGGAACCCAACACCTGAAATTGTAAGGTTCGTTATCCGCATATACGAATGTATCCCCCTCTATGGTTAAACCCGATCCAAAAGAGCCACACGAGGTCGCAGGCATACCGTGATAATAAGCCCAGAGCCAGAGGGTATCACCGGCATTAACCACATAAGGCAGATTTATTATAACCATCCTATCGCTGCCTGTGCCCACATAGGCATGAGGAAGGGGATTTCCCGATCCGTCTTTCAAACTATCAAGGACTATATCAACCAAGTTAAGGGCTATGCTATCAAAACTCCACCTACCTTGTATCTTTATTCCTATCTCGGCGCTCTGTATCTGCCCACCGTATATGGCCATCTTTATGTAATACTTTCTTATATCATAAGCGGTGGTTTCAACATCTGGCCATACCAAAAGTTCCGCCGAATATAATCCTTCGTATCGTCTCGCTTCAAGTTCCCTCGGCAAAGGCTCATAATTGAGGATAAAAATTTGCAGCATACGAACATTCTAAGGTAGTAAAACTTTGTACGCTTTCCTTCCGAGTTTTATGAACCATACACCGCGTTTGAGGGGAATCCTCTTCTCTCCATCTATGTATTCCCTTCTGAGCATCCTACCATCCTCGGAATATACGCTTATGTACCCTTTAAATCCCATTATATGAACATATTTCCCTATCCTCATCACCATCGGTGCGTTTTCACTTTCATCCGCTGAGAGCTCATCGTCTGATCCGAGGGCACAATCCGAAGCCGTCCAATAGACATCGTTGTTTGTGGTTGAATCGTTATAGACCCAAAGAACCCCAAGCCACCAAGGTGTGGTTAAATTCGCCCCTCTACGATAAACCACGGGATATATGTTCCTCCAATCCTGCCAATATCCTCCGTTAGGATAGCTCGGTGGGGGAGGTATTATGGTATAATCGGCGTCTCCGTTGCAATATTCGGGTTGCCACATCCCAGGAGAATCCCATGGCGATACGACGGCCACGACCCTATAAGTGCCATTGTATGAAGATGAAGAGCATAGCCAGTTCGTAGGATCGCACACATGATAGAAAGTTATATGAAACTTTGAGGATGAGGATGTCTTCAAGCCCGGGCATGCCAGATTCTCAGCATCGCTTATTACGAACGGTGTTCTACTGTCATAAGAACTCTTCTCAACATTGCCGAGGGACCAGGAGGAGTTGAAAGAGCCTTTATAAATGAAATATATATCACCATCCGAAGGCCCATAACGAATCTCAAAAGTTATG
The DNA here is from genome assembly GCA_015492295.1 of Caldifarciminota bacterium. Lineage (GTDB taxonomy): Bacteria > Hydrothermota > Hydrothermia > LBFQ01 > LBFQ01 > Caldipriscus. Next base: position 8,996 of record WGFI01000071.1, on the reverse strand, counting down.
AAATGGGGCATATTGGCGGTATCGTTCGTCCTCGCAACCGCTATCGTAGGCTGACTTACAGGGTAAAATAGTCCTGAGAAAACGGTGGTACTTACCCATACGCTACCCCAACCCTTTGAAGGATCGGTAAATAGATGTTCTATACGGTGCTCCGTTGAAGAATTCCTCCAAGCATACACTATATGTATAGTATTCTCTCCTCCATAGGTGGCTCCACATACGGATGAAGAGCTTAAAGGATAGTTTCCCACTGCAACATAAACCTGATTGTCATCCATATAAGCGGAGCCTTTTCTCTGTGGTCCTTCATACACGATTAACCATGTCGCCGCACAATCTTCACTCCTATAAACCCTTATACCCGATGCTTCCCCCAATGAATCAACCTTGGTGGCCGCAACGAAGAGTTTATTATCCTGTAAAGTGCAGGAACAGGTGGCTATCCAAGAGTTCTCACAGGAGGGTTCCCCAAGATTGGTGGTGTATTTAGCGGAAGGCGATATTGTATTATCGCCTGATGTATCTATCCAGTAGGACAGACTCTTCGTGAAATCTCCTGCCCAGAATGTGAATCCACCTATATCGTTATCCGTAGGGGTTTTTTCATAGGAATATACCACGGTTATTATTCTCCTGTAATTGTCGGCCGTTATGGAAGGATGTTTTATATTTCCGGAGGCGCTTTCTATGCAAAACGCCGGGTTCCATGTCGCCCCTTGATCATACGAATATTTAACCGCTATACATGAATTCGTATGAGATACCGAGCATACGCTACTACAATCCGAAACCTCAAACGCGGCGAATAGGGTATCGGTTTCCCCCACCTGAACGACCGAAGGTTTATTCTCGGGTACGGCCGTGTTGGACAGAAGCATTGTGGTCCAACCGTTTCCATCGTTCAATTCGTATTCTTCATAGGAGGACTTTTTAAAGGGAACCGTTCTGATGAGCATGTTGGGAGCGTAGGAGTCCTTCACACCTATCAACCTTCTGGCATCCTCTATATATCCCGCGATAAAGACGAGTTTCCATACATCTCCGTCTTTGATGAATTCACTTCCAAGTCTCTTTATCTCCTCGTCAAGGAATCGGTTGTTTGATAAGGGTTTCAACGATTTCCAAACGGACATCAAAGAATCTAGAATCCTCATGCCATCCCTCTTTGACCATTCATAAGCCAACTTCTCCCTTTCTGGGGACCACCCGTTAAAGGGTGCGGTTTCCCCAATCACATCCTTGCTGCTTATGAGTATTAGCGTTATTCCCATCATCAATGCAATATTAACATTAAATCTTTACGATTTCAAGTGGGTTTAAATCATCCTTAAAATATTTGCTTGTTGGCGAAAGAGCTTAAAGAGTTCATGGGAAAGGTGATAAAGGCTAAGAGGACAGGAATACTGAGGGTTTATAGGAAGATGTTTGGGGATCCCTTGCTTTATGTAAGCTTTTTAAAAGGGATACCCGTATATGCCTATTCCTTTTTGGTTAAGGATAGGTGGTACGATGGTTTGCTTTCCCAGGAGGAGGTGGAAAACAATCTATTCGGGAACCTGTTTGAGTACGCTTTTAAAAAGTACGGGCAGGATTATATAAAACACATGACGGAATATTCAAACAGGGTCATATACGATGCCATTACAGGGGCGTTGGAAAATAACTGGGATCTTGATGTGGAATTCGTTGATGAGGATGAGGATACGGTAAGACAAAGCGTGGGAATAGTGAGCGTTAAGACGGAAATAGAATCCTTCGCGAAAACCTTGCAATCTTTGGGGGCGCGGGATATATATATACCCAGCCTTGATAAGGTAATAGGATATACCAAATCCGAGGATATAAAGGAGGTGTATAGGTTCATAAATGAGAGATTTGGGGAAGGTGAAATGATACTTTCAACACCATTCACAAATATCTTCCTAATATACAAGAAGGGAAAGCCTCTAATATTTTCAACCGAGAGCGTCTTAATTGAGGAGGAGGAGAATATAATAAATATTTTGAAGGCGAGTGAAAAGAAGAAGTTTGAGAGGGATTTCAATGAAGGGGATACAGTTGATATACCCGCATTTAAGACCTATGGAAAGCCTTTTCTCTTGGCTTTCAGAAAGAATGACGATTTTTTGGTGATACACATAAAGGGTAGGAAGGTGATATTAAGAGAGTTGAAAGATCTTAAAAAGATTTTCAGAACCATAATGGAATACAATGAGAAGTTGAGTATGTTGCTTTATAGGGCCCTTGAAAAGAAGACCAATATAAGATCCCAGGATATAATTGATGTGCGCTTGCGAATTCTGATGATGAAACATCCCAATCCCGATGAGTTTGAAGAAATAATAAGGAAAGAAAAGTTTTAGTAAGAAATTTTTCAACCTTAAAATACTCACTCAAATGGCGGCCGTAGCTCAGGTGGTTAGAGCGCCAGACTGTGGCTCTGGAGGTCGCGGGTTCGAGTCCCGTCGGCCGCCCTTTGAAAATAGCCGTCGTGGGTGCAACGGGACTGGTTGGAAGAACTGTATTGAAGGTACTTGAAGAAAGATTTTGGGATAAGGATATAGAATTGTATCTTTTGGCATCCGAGAGATCAGCAGGCAAGACTTTGGATTTTTTGAATAAATCCTATGAGGTTAAAGCGTTGGAGTACGATGTTCCCGAGGTGGATTTCGCATTGTTCTGCGTAAATTCCGAGCTTTCAAGAAAGTTTGTCCCTCTATTCGTTGAAAAGGGAGCTATAGTTATAGACAATTCAAGCGCCTTTCGCTTAGAAGATAATGTTCCTCTCGTGGTTCCCGAGGTGAATCCGAACGATATAAATGAACATATGGGGATAATATCCAATCCAAACTGCTCCACGATACAGATGGTGGTCTTTTTAAAACCTTTGTACGATGCTTTCGGTATAGAGGAGGTATTTGTTTCAACCTATCAATCCGTCTCAGGCGCGGGTATGAAAGGAGTGTTTGCCTTGAATGAAGAGGAGAAAGGGGGAATATACGATGACACACCTTTCCCGATGAGAATATACAGGAATGTTATACCGCAGATAGGAGAGTTTTCGGAGGGTTTTTCAACGGAAGAATGGAAGATTATTAAGGAAACCCATAAGATATTGAAGGCAAACTTGAAGATATATCCGACTTGCGTTAGGGTACCCGTTGAGGTAGGGCATTCGGAGGCTATAACCGTTATACTCAAAAGTTCCCCTTCACTGAAAGATGTGTATGATGTCTTGAAATCCTTCAAGGGTATATATATTTCGGAGGAGAGCTATATCACGCCTCTTGATGTTGAGGGTAAGGATGAGGTTTATGTTAGCAGGCTCAGGTTTCATCCGGATAATTCCAGGGCTTTAAGCGCTTGGGTCGTTGCGGACAACCTGAGAAAAGGAGCGGCAACCAACGCCATACAGATATTGGAAATGCTTATAGAACGTGGATTGGGATAGCATAATTCCACATTTGGAGGAACTCAGAACGAGGTTAATAAGGGCTTTCATCGTTTATGTCTTTATTGCGGCGCTGATTTGGTTTTTCCATGATCATGTTATAAGCTTCATATCAAAGCCCGTGGGAAAACTTTACATATTCAATGTTCAGGATGCTTTTATGGTTAGATTGAAGGTTTCACTTTTAACCGCACTATTCATCTGTCTTCCTTATTTTTTCTGGGAAGTTTGGGGATTCATATCCCCCGGGTTATATACCAATGAGAGGATGGCTTTTGGATTCATACTCCTATCAACGCTGATACTCTTTTATATAGGTGCCTTCCTTTCCGTCCTCGTAGTTATGCCGAGAGCTGTGAGTTTTCTATTATCATTTTCGGGGGAGTTTGAGACGGTTATAGGTGCCAATCAGTATTTGAGCTTTATATTTTGGAGTACCGTCGTATTTGGAATACTGTTTGAGCTTCCGGTGGCCGTCGGGATTCTGGCGAGATTCGGGATAATAAGCAGTAGGATACTGTCCAAGAGAAGAAGGGAAATGATAGTGGGTATAGTTATAGTCGCCGCAATAATCTCTCCCACCGTTGATGCTTTCAGCTTGATCATAATGTCCTTGCCTCTGATAGTCCTTTATGAGATCAGCATATGGGTAGCCAAGTTGGTTGAGAAAGGATAAAGGATTCATTCTCGTTTTGTGAATAGCTTATACACGATGTAAGATGTGCCTACATCCAGACCAACTTGAACGAGTGGCATCACGGTAAGATACGCATGCTGTAAATCACGATCATCGGATAAAAGTATCAAAGGGGCAGCAGCGGAATAATATGCAAATATAGGAACAACCGAATAGATTAAACCTTGCAATATACCGAAATCCTCCTTCTTTATTATTTTGTATGAAATGTAAGTTGAAGCCAGCGCTCCGCTTAATTGGCTGAGAGATGAGAGTCTGGTAAGTATAGTGTTTTCTTCACCGTTACAGGTGTATGCATCCAGGAAAACCGTTCCAAACCATACGCTTCCCTCAGAAACACTGGGATTACACAGGGCCACGGCTAAGGTTCTAACCGGGGCGCTTGCAACGACAGAACCCTTGACAACATTCGCGCCCATGAACATAGCATCCCCACCCGTGAAAAACTTCCAATTTTTGGTGATGTTAAATGAAATCAGAGAGCCCCCTATGCTACTTAAAGTGGCAAGTGTGAGATCAGTCTTGGGATATATATCCGATTTATCATAACCTGCATAGAATGTTCCGAATATGAGCCTCTTCAATTGGAAATAATAATAAGGTGCCTGAAATGTTGTAAAGAGTTTTATCATATGAGAGCCCTCCGAACCGTACCCGTTTAATCCCATGATATATCCGGCGATATTACCGCCCACGGCTCCAAATAGGGCAGTAGTAAAATAGATTTTAGGATCTGCCAAATCAGCGGATTCCGACCAAGCTAACAAATTCGCATAAACCAACGAGGACCAAATAAAACCGTCTATCGTCCAACTGAAAGTTGCTACGCCCATAGGCTTTCTTATAGGTTGATTTATGGCTATCATGGCGGGGATACCTACGGATATTAAAGGTGTTGTCATACCACAACATAAACCGACATCTCCTTTCTCGGTCATAACACCTGTCCATGCTCCTACTAGTGCTGGATATAAGATACATCCAAGGATACATTCGCTGGCCACGAATGTCATCTCATCCTTTTCTTTACCAGCATTTGCAGTATTTGCAGTATCTTGAGCGAGTAATAAAATCATTAACATAAGAAGATATTATACAGCGGATTCAAGGTTTGGTATTGGTATGACGAAGTAGGGATAGAGAGAGTTTAAGGTTGGCATACTATTTTTACGGCGCGCCGATTGTTCCGGTTCAACCTTATAATATCATCTGCATGCTGTGGTTATTTTACGCTCTTAGTAATCGGGATATAGTCGCGAGGGGAGACAGCATAACTAAGGTGTTCATAAGGACTTTACTATCCGAACTGAGATCGGCTATAAAGAATAAGGGTTTGGCTGATGCCGTATCATACTGCTCCCATAAGGCCATTCCTATAACGGACAGCATATCATCACTCTATGGAGTATCAATAAAAAGAACATCGTTGAAATATCGTAATCCACTTAATAAGCCGGACAAGTATGAAGTTGAGGCGATAAGGTTCTTTATAGAATCCTTGCGTAAAGGCAAGAAGGTTGAGTACTATTTGCAGAAAGTGAATATTGGAAATAAGAGCATTTACCGGTATTACAAACCCCTATTTATTAAGCCTTTGTGTTTAAATTGTCATGGGGTTCCGAGGAAGAACATACCTGCTGAGGTTCTGAAAGTTCTGAAAAAACGATATCCAAACGATAAAGCCATAGGGTACTCCGTCGGGGATTTCAGAGGTGTTATAAGAATTGAATTTGGGAGATGAACCTTTTCGCCCTATGCATAAACGCGGAAACTTTATATGTTGAAATAGCGGATGAGCCGCACGAGTATAAAACTGGCTTGATGTTTAGAAGGTACCTTCCGGAAAATAGGGGTATGTTGTTTATATTTCCTTATCCTCAAAAACTTTCATTCTGGATGAAGAACACCTATATACCGCTTTCAATAGCCTTCATATCATCGGATTGGAAGATTTTGGAGATATACGATATGGAGCCTTTGGATGAGACTCCGATTTTATCAAAGAACTATGTCCAGTACGCCTTGGAGGTCAATAGAGGATGGTTTCAAAGGCATAGAATAAGCGTTGGGGATAGCATAAGGTTTCCTTGTAAAGCTCAATAACTTAACAGCTTTAAAATCTCCATTGATATGGTCAGTAAGAGGGATATTATCAGAAAATTCAGAATATACTTGTTGCACAAATTGGGTTATACCAAGGAAGAGATAATGAAACTATTATCCGTTAGCAATAGGGCGGTTATGAACGCTCTATCTCCCCAACTGATACCCAAAGCCTACAAAGATATAAAACGATATTTTGAGAATAATCCAGCCAGCACGGTATATGAGGCATCAAAGAGTTTAAATTTGAGTTTGGGATATATATCTCAGGTTTATAGTATAATGTTTCCGAAACATGATGTTGATGCTCTGGACATTCAAGGTATAGAGATCGCCAAGGAATTTATGAAAATAAAGGAGTATCGCATAGCATCGGAGATTCTGGAAATAGTGAATATTCCTTTTGATGAAAGGTATCTGTTGAAGCGCATACCTGAGGATATTTTACCTCCTTCGCTGAAACTTTTGAAGTTTGATTACATTTTTAGAACCTACGGTGATGTCAAGGGTTATATTGATAAGCTTGAAAAGTTCATATCTGACAACGATATACCTTTATACAGATACTCGGCATTATATATGCTTCTTAATGCTTATATGCTTATAAGAGACATAAGAAAATCAGATGAAATAATAAACGAGATGCTTAAAGTGTATTCTCGCTTACCTTCGGAAATTATGCTCAATTTCTCGGCATTAGCCGGAAAATTTGCATTTCTTGTGGGTAATAGAGGATTATATATGAGAATCCTTATGAGGGTCAGGAAAGGCGTTAATGTTTATAAATCAAAGAAAACTCTGAGAAAGAAGGTCTTAATGGACTTGCTAATATCCGACGGTAGATTCATAGAGGCCAGCGACATGATTTCCAGATACATGTATAATAAACCGGAGTTTCGGGTTTTGATTTCCTATGTACTTCTCAATCTTGGAAGGTTTAGGGAACTACTAAAATTCTCCTCAGACCTTGAAAATCCCATATACCGCTATTATGTGGAAATGAATCGTAATTTCGCAAGGCTGTTCTTGGGTTATAGAAACATAGCCGTAAGCAGCGCGAGAAGGTTGCATTTGGAGATGGGGACTATAGAGCATACGGCGGTGGTTTTTTATAAGTTTATGGCGCTCTATCATGCTATGCTTAAAGACAGGATCAGGACGCTTGAATATCTGGGACTTATGGAATCGGATATAAGTTTTCATGGTAGAATTTCAAAGGCTCTGATAAATTACGATGCCTCCGTCCTTTCAGATTTTAGAAGGGAAAAGCTTTTAAATCTTCTAATGAACAGAAAGTTCTCAAAAGGAAAATCCCTCGCGACCAGATTCGGTATGCACTTTGATTATATATACTTCACAACCATGCTCTCCCTCCTTTATGGAGTAAAAAATCTTCCGAGTTTGGATTTGGATAGGCATCTATACTCGTAAAAAGTGAGAATTATTGAAACTTGGAACTCGTTTTTATACTCCCCCACTTCCAACCCATAAAATATCCGTATCATGAAAAGGTATTATTTTTTAATAACGGCGTTATTGCCTGTGCTTGTGTGGGCATCACCGCATATGCCCGAAAATAGCGACGCGGAAAGGGCCAAGGTGAATGTGATCAAAGGCGAAAGGGATATACCTACGAGTGTCATAAGACAAGAGGCCAGCCCGAGCGACAATGCTCTGAAAAGTGTAAATCTTAATCCTGCTCAAAGACCCACACGTGATATAATGAGGTTCAACGATGGAGGAGATATAAGGCCGCTGTGGGGAACGGATGTGCTTGTAAGAGGTGGTCCCAGCGGTTATCCCGCGGATATAGCCATGGATGTTGCCGATAACGGTGATATTTATGTGGCGGTTCTTATGAGGGGACCTTCAACGAACGATGATACGATAGAGATTCATAAAAGCACGGATGGCGGGAGCACTTGGACGGAAACGGGGTTATATATAGTCGGAGAGATAGACGGTTTTGATATGGTTATTGGACCAGGAGCGAACCCTTGGATATACACCTTAGTGGATTGGGATTCAACCAGCACATCAACTTCCAAGGGGTTATTCTTGAGAAGGATCAAACCCGATTTAAGCGCTTATAATTGGTATGGTATCGCAACATCTGATACCATTGAATATCCGTCAATGTCGGTAAATAACAACGGTACATTGGTAATAACATATATAACGACCACGCCGGATTCTGGTGTGTATAGGGGAGTATCAACGGATGAAGGTGCGACTTGGAGTACATTCTGGGCAAATGCAGGTGTATATGCACCACCTTCAATATTCATCTCAGCGAATGATAGGGCGTATCATATGTATTACACTGCGGATAGGAGGATATGGTTGATAACATTTGATGCACCGACTTTGAGTGGAACATATGTGAATACCATAGACTTAGCGCCTGATGAGAGTTATATAAGTTCAATAGCGGCAACTGGTGGAGCTCCATCATCGCAGGGGGTTGTAGCGGTATGGGAGAACTTTCACACATCAACGAGCGTTTGGGATATACATTATGCGACATCCAACGATGGAGGGAACACATGGGGTTCCCCGGGGCCATTTCCACCTACGGACTTTATATATTCAACTGGGTCAAATATGTGGTATCCTTATGTTCATAGGGATAGGAACGATGTGTATGGGAGTTTCAGGTTTGTATCAACGTATGCGACGAGCAGTTTTGACAGCGTTTTATATGCGTTTTCATCAACGCATGATGGATGGGGGAGCACATACGAT
>WGFI01000070.1 GCA_015492295.1 Caldifarciminota bacterium | reverse complement strand
GCCTTAATAGAGGTATTAAACCAGGTTCAAGAGGACACACAGTCAAGGGTGACGGATATAATGGAGGAGAAGTTCTCGCGGAAGCTTACGGAGGAGATGAGTAGATTCAGGACGGAGATGTATCAGAAGTTTGATGATTTCAAGACGGAGATTTATCGTAAGTTTGACGAGCTTAAAACGGAGATATATAGGGAGATAGCGCGGTTAGACAACAAAATAGAGAATACCAAAAACGAGATACTTGAAAAGATGTATCAGGAGGTGGGAAGACTGGACAATAAGATAGAAACCGTGAAAAACGAGATACTTGAAAGGATGTACAGTGAGATAGGGAAGCTTTACAACGAGATAGGCAAGTTAAGATCCGAGATAAATGAGAGGATGGGGCAACTCCGCTCGGAGATGCACTCTGAAATAGGAAATGCCAAGGCCGATATAATCAGGTGGATGTTTGTTTTCTGGATAGGTCAGTTCGTTGCAATGATCGGATTTTTGATGGCATTAGTGCAACTTTTGAGTAGGTAGATCAATCACACTTCGTATATCCGCAGTTCTTACACATCCAGCATCCATTCTCATTTATAAGTTTATCTCCACATTCTGGACATACCGCAACTTCAAGTATATCCCCTTCCTCTGTGATGATTTCAGGTTCAAACTTTACATCCGTATCGTTTATACTCTTAGTGGTTATAAATACTTTCAAGGGATTATTCCCTCCTCCTTTTATAAATTCTTCAAGTGCTCTCGCTATCGCATCGGGAACTGACCATATAAGCGTTCCATCGGGTTGTCTAACGGGGGATGACGACTTTATACCTTTCAGTTGATGTATTATGGCATCAGGAGATATATCGCTGCGTAAAGCCAGAGATATGAGCCTTCCTATTGCCTCTGACATCGCCATTATTGAAGAGCCGGATTTCCCCAAGTGTATAAACACCTCTCTCGGTCCATTTTCTGGCTCCGAATTAACGGTTATATAAACGGTTCCCATATCGGTTTTGAACCTGTAGGTCTTACCTATCATGACATAAGGACGGGGTTTTGGCACGATTTTGCCTTTCACATCAACGGACTTTCTTTCTTTCTTTTCGGTTATCAGAATACCTTCCCTTGAACCTTCCCTATAAACCGTAACTCCTTTTAGGCCTTTCTTCGCAGCTAAGAAGTATATCCTCCCTATCTCCTCAGGTGAAGTATTTTCGGGGAGGTTTATTGTGGATGATATGGATTGATCTATATGCTTCTGTATGACGGCTTGCATTTCAACCCTCTTCTCAGGTTTTATTTTATGCGCGGTTATGAAATAGTCTGGAAATTCATCTTCATCCATATCCTTCAATCCGAACATATCCATATACTGCTTGGCGAGTGGATGATAAACCTTAAAAACCTCCTGGGATAGACTCTCACTCCTCCTTATATAATAAAGTGCGAATATGGGTTCTATCCCGGATGATACTCCTGCAAGCGCGGAACCCGAACCGACGGGAGGAACGGTAAGATACGCCACATTTCGTAAGCCATGCTTTCTTATCCTTTCCAGAAGCTCCTCATCAAAATCCAGAAAATAAGGATTTTCCAGGTGTTTATCCGCGTTAAAATCTGGGAAGGTTCCCTTTTCAACGGCTAAATTAACGCCCTCATCATACACTATATGCTTTATCCATCTGAAAAGCCTATCAACGAACTCTATCGCCTCATCGGTATCGTACTTCAATCTTAATTTTGCAAGCATGTCGCCGAGACCTGTAAATCCAACGCCTATCCTCCTCCTTCTAAAAGACGCTTCCTTTTGACCTTCCAAGGGTTCCCTTTCAAGGTTGTAATCATTGACATTATCAAGGAATCTGACATTGTATCTTAAAGCCCTTTCCAAGTTCTCATAATCAATTCGGGCATTCTCTGTGAAAGGATCAAGAACGAAGTACGAAAGATTGACATTTGATAAATTGCACGCACCATAAGGTTCAAGCGGTATCTCGGAGCAGGGATTCGTACTTATAACGGGGGCACAGTACCATCCCGTATCGTATTTCACTATGTTGGACCAGAGGATTATACCGGGTTCAGCGGATGCCCATGCATTTTCAATTATCATATTCCATATCTTCTTAGCGGGCATCCTCCTTTCTACTCTTTTTACCTCATCGCTTTCAAACCACATTACCCATTCCTCATCCTCCTCAACGGCCTTCATAAATTCCTCAGTTATTTTCACGGATATATTCGCATAGCGAACCTTCCTTCTCTCCGGATCGTTCTTTATAGTTATGAATTCCGGAAGATCAGGATGATTATCGTTTATTGTTATCATCAAGGCACCTCTTCTTCCCTGCTGACCTATGGTACCCGTGACATGGGAAAAGAGATCCATAAAACTAACGGCACCTGTGGAGAATATCGCCGCATTCCTGACAGGAGAACCAGCGGGTCTCAATATCGATATATCAACTCCCACACCTCCTCCCCTTGAATAAGTTTTTGCCATTTCCATAGCGCATGTGAAGATGCCTTCTATTGAATCTTCCTTTATGGGTATAACATAGCAGTTTTTAAGCGTAACTTTTCTCGGATTACCCGCACCGAACATGATCCTGCCGCCGGGTATCACCTTAAAATCTTTCAACATCCAATAGAATCTCTTTTCCCAAAGTTTTCTTTCCCTTTCATTCCTCTCAACAGAGGCTATCTCCTTTGCCACCCTTCTCCACATATCATCGGGGGAAAGTTCAACCACATTTCCTTCATAATCCCTCAAAGCGTACTTGTCAAGGAACACCTTGGTTCTAAGTTCATCCCCATTAAAATACTTCTTAGCGATTCCAAACTGCTCATCCGTGTATCCTCGTTTTATCATAAGATGATATACTACGGTTGAAGATTTTAAGGTTTCAATATGGAAAATACCCTTATGTGTATTGATGCCCAGACCTAAGATAGGAAATTAAATCGCTTAGGGTTGATTACCCTCTTTATAGCTTTGCGGAATTTTAAGCCTAACTATCTCTATTATGCCAAACCCTTTAAAAATAATGTATTCGCAAAGGATGAGGACGAGAATAAAGACAAAAACCGAAAATACACCGCTTATTGGATAGACTAAAAACCCCATAAACATCGCGAGAGTTAAGGGCACCATGGATTTAAAGATGTACATCAAAGGTACCCCACACCTCACAACACCGTAAAGCCATACGGGTATTGAAAACGCATAACCCAAAGCCAAAGACCAGGCGATCCATATCCCATCCTTTATATTAAACAAAGAAAATAGAACGAACAGGGTGGGTATAACGCTCAACCTCATAACATCCAACTTAGGTATCCCTTTCCCCTGAGCTAAGGGACTTATAGTGTTTGATATTATCGCCAGCAATCCCGCCACGGATAGAGGTTTTAACATATAGGCGGAGTTTATCCATTTATCGCCGAGAACCAGAGTGATGAAACCTTCACTCCAAAAGAACATAGGGGCGAAAAATAGCCCACCTATCAAAGCACCTATACGAAGGTAATATGAGAAGGCCAATGAAGATTCTTCCTCCGATGCACTCACAAAATACGGAAATAGAACCCTGGAAACCATGGAGCTAAGCTGGGGGGGGACTAAGAATGCGAAGTTTTGAGCGTTGGAGTAATATCCTAAGGAATCTTGTCCCGAAAACTTACCTACAAATGTTCTGTCCAAATATCTCAAAAAGAAGGTTATAACAAAAGTGAGATTGACCCATACACCGAAAGATAACATACTTTTGAGCCATGCGAAACTGAAACTTAAAGTGGGCATATAGGGTCTAAGAATATAGGATATTACGAGTTTTGAAAACGCACCGATTATGAAGGCGTATATCATGGCCCTAAAATCCTTTAAAAAATATGCCAATGTTATGGCGGATAATGTGTTTATGAACGCCTCCGATGTTTCAAGTATAAATATCTTCTTAAACTGGAAAAACCTGTTAGCCTCAACTATGAAAACAGGATTGGTCAAGGATGAAGGTATGAATGAGATAGCGATGACTCTGCTGGCAAAGGATACATTATCATCCTTAAAGAATTCTCCTATGAAACCTGAAAGGGAAAACAGTAATAGGAACAAGAGAACTCCCCGTATAAAAGTAGCCCACCATAGCGTTGGATAACCTTCCTCAAACCTGCCTTTGTATGCCGTAAGGGCCGTCGTGAAACCTGTAAAGGTTAGCATTTCCAAGAGTTGATATGCTATGAATGTACTGGCCGAGATACCAAAGTCATAAGGTGTTAATATTCTCGCGAGGATTATTACTCTGAGGAAAGAAAAGAATTGTAAAGATATTCTTGAAGATAATGTCCAGAATAGGGGACCTTTCAAACCCTCAATATTTCCTCTCTACGGGTTTCCAGTATGTTATATTTACAGGTATGTACTCTATTCTCGGGGATCCATCCTCGTTCCTATATGCCAAGGTGTGCTTTAAGAACCTTTCATCATCCCGCTTAGGAAAATCCCTTCTGGCATGTGCCCCCCTACTCTCTTCTCTAAGCAACGCCCCGAGTATAACTATCTCGGCTATTTCCAACATGTTTTCAGTTTCCAAAGCACTTACCAAGTCAGTGTTCCACACCAGATCCTTATCCACTATCTTTATATTCTTAAATCGTTGTCTCAATTCTTTGACCTTGTCCAGGGCTTCTTGGAGTTTATCGCCCGTTCTAAAAACACCCACATGCGTATCCATAAGTTTCCTCAACTCGTTTCTTATCTCATAGGGGTTCTCAGACCCTTCATTCCTCAACATGTTATCTATACGCTTAAACTCCTCTTCCGCATCATTTAGAATCCTATCCTCCGATATCGCGAAATCTTTACTCAGAGCGTACTCTCCAGCGAGTTCCCCGGTTATCCTTCCCCAAACCAAACACTCGGCCGTAGAATTTGAACCGAGTCTGTTGGCTCCATGCACGGAAACGCACGCTGCTTCACCCGCCGCGAAGATATTTTCCATGGGAGTTCTACCATCTATATCAACATGTATTCCCCCCATGGAATAGTGCGCAACCGGTCTAACGGGTATGGGTTCGTATATAGGATCAACACCCGCGAACTTTATCGCCAATTCCCTTATCAATGGCAACCTTTCAAGTATCTTTTCCTTCCCCAAGTGGGTTAAATCAAGATGCAAATAATCCAAACCATCCGGACCCTCAAAACCCCTGCCCTCCTCTATCTCCGTCATCATGGATCTTGAAACTATATCCCTCGGCGCGAGTTCCATCCTACTCGGCGCGTACTTCTCCATAAACCTTTCTCCTTTGTTGTTTCTCAGGTATCCTCCTTCACCCCTCGCACCCTCCGTAACGAGTATCCCCGAAGGCACTATCCCCGTAGGGTGAAACTGAATAAACTCCATATCTTTCAACGGCAATCCCGCTCTGTACGCCATAGCCAAACCATCCCCCGTGACCGAATGGGAGTATGTCGTGAATCTATAAAGCCTACCGGCACCTCCCGTCGCTATAATCAGGACTTTGCCTGTGAAAACCACAAACTCGCCATTTACGAGATCAATGGCCGTCAATCCCGCAAACTTATTATCTTTTACTATTATGGAAGTTGCAAAAAACTCATCGTATCTTTGAAAGTTCGTGAATTTTAGTAGAGTATCGTATAGGGTTTGCATCTCAAAGAATCCCGTTTTGTCTTGGGCGAAACAGGTTCTCAAAAAACTCTGTCCTCCAAAGGCCCTCGCCGCAACCTTTCCATCTTCCCTCCTCGCCCAAGGGATACCCCAATGTTCCAATAAGAGTATCTCATAAGGCATCATCTTTACGAATCTGAATACGGCATCCTGATCAGCTAGAAAATCCGAGCCTTTTATCGTATCCCATGCATGCAACTCAAAGGAATCACCCTCCTCCGGTCTCAGAACTGCGGCTGTACCCCCTTCTGCGCATACGGAATGCGCCCTCATAAGCTGGACCTTTGATACTATTCCAACATTCACCCTATCCCCGAATTTTCTTCCGATCTCAACGGCTGCTCTTAGACCCGCAAGACCCGCACCTAGAATTATCACATCGTGCTTATATACCTTATCTACCATAAAGCGTGTATTTTATGGTAGAAGCACTGTTCCATCGGGAACATTTTCGTCCTTTAATACCCTGAAAGGTCCAATTACGCAATCCCTTCCGATTTTTGTTTTTCCAAGCAATACAACATTTGGGTATATTACGCTATCCTCACCTATATCAACGGAATATTCAATATAAACCGTCTCAGGTAGTATAAAGGTTATACCTTTATCCATAAACCTTTCCTTTATTCTATTTTGCATAACCCTCTCAACTTCACTCAGTTGCCTCCTATTATTAACACCTAATATCTCCTCCCAATCCTCAGTCTTATATATGATCACTTTTGATATACTTTCAAACACATCCGTCAAATAGTACTCACCCTGCGAGTTATCGGGTTTTATAGTTTTCAATGCATCAAACAGGGGGGCACTTTTGAAAACATAGAATCCCCCATTGACCTCCTTTATCTTTAACTCCCATTCATTCGCATCACGGTGCTCCACGATCCTTAAAAGCTTGTTTCCATCCCTCACTATTCTTCCATATCCATAAGGATTGGGCACCTCCGCAGTTAAGATAACGGCATCCGCGTTTTCGTTTAAAGCGGTTTCAAAAAGGGCCTTGACCGTAGAATGCTTTATCAGAGGGGCATCCCCTGGGGCTACATATATAAAGCTGTCCCTATCTATTATGTCCTTTAAAGTATTCACCGCATCACCCGTTCCTTTGGGTACCTCCTGTAATACCACCTCTATATTCTCATAATTTGAACATACCCTTTTTAAATCCTCCTCATTCTCAGAGTTCCCAATTACAAAAGTCTTATCCGGATTTATTGATAAAGCTGCCTCTATTGACCACTCTATCATCATCTTACCTGAGATTTTATGGAAAACCTTAGGCAACTTAGATTTCATCCTCTTTGATAGACCACCCGCCAGGATCGCAGCGTAAATCTTCCTCATCACTGGTTCTCTGGTGTCAATTCCCTATGTATCTTTTCCTCAATGTATGCTTCAAGTATATCTCCAACCTTAAACTTGGAGAAGTTTTCAAGCCTCAAACCGCACTCATATCCACTCTGAACCTCCTTCACATCATCCTTGTACCTCTTCAAGGATGCGATCCTATCTTCGGCAACTATCTCTCCATCCCTGCGGACTTTGATCTTGGCATTCCTGGCTATAACTCCGCTTAGCACATAACACCCGGCGACATTACCTACCGAAGTTGAAAATACCGCTCTGACCTCAGCTTCTCCGATCTTCTTTTCAACTATTTCGGGCTCCAATTTTCCGGAGAGTATCCGTTTTACATCGTCCAAAAGTTGATATATGATTCTATGCATCCTTATAGGTACCCCTCTCCTTTCGGCCAATTCCCTCGCCGCGCTATCAACCTTGGTATTAAACCCTATTATTATACCATCAGAAGCTATCGCCAGCTCAACATCCGTGGGGTTTATGTTTCCTACCGCGTAGTGTATAACCTCGGGTTCTATCTCCTTGAACTTCATCTTGGATAGGGCTTCAACTATGGCCTCAACCGAACCCTGGGTATCGCCCTTCACTATAACGGGTAATTTCATCTTTTCACCAGCCTTCAACTTCTCTTGTATCATTCGCGCTATTTTTATATGCTGTTTCTGTTCAATTTGGTACTTTAAAGTTTCAGTGTATTCCCTTGATTTCTCCCTAGCTTCCTTTATATCTTCAACGACGATCAGTGTATCTCCGGCCCTTGGTACATCTTCAAAACCAACCACCAATACGGGCGTTGATGGGGTGGCTTCCCTCAGAGATCTTCCATTTTCATCAAACATAGCACGAACCTTCCCGTAGGTGGGACCACACCAAAAAACATCTCCGACTCTCAGGGTCCCACTCCGCACAATAACGGTTCCGACAGGTCCCCTACCTTTATCAAGCTTGGATTCTATCACGGTGGCCTTCGCCTTACCATCATAGGGTGCCCTCAGTTCCAGCTCTTCGGCTTTAAGTATTATGGCATCAAGAAGATCCTCTATACCTATACCCTTCTTCGCCGATATTTCAACGACTATCGTATCCCCACCGTACTCCTCGGGAACCAGATTGTATTCCATAAGTTGGTTCTTAACCTTCTGCACATTGACCCCCGGTATATCAATCTTATTTATGGCTACTATTATAGGAACATTTGCCGTTCTCGCGTGATTTATCGCTTCAACGGTTTGTGGCATAACCCCGTCATCCGCTGCCACGACCAAAACGACTATATCCGTAACCTGTGCCCCTCGCGCCCTTAGGGTTGCGAAAGCCTCATGACCAGGTGTATCTATGAAAGTTATGGTATATTCGCCTCTTTTAACCTGATATGCACCTATGTGCTGGGTTATACCTCCCGCTTCCCTCTCCGCAACATTGGTTTTCCTTATGGCATCCAACAGGGTCGTCTTTCCGTGATCAACATGACCCATAACCGTAACCACCGGAGGTCTTGGCTTTACATCCTCACCGCCCTCCTGATATTCAACTATCTCCTCCGCCGTTTCGGATAGCTCAACTTCCACACCAAACTCGCTCGCCAATCCCACCATCATATCAACATCCAAAATTTGATTTATGGTTATCAATACGCCGCTTTCAAACGCTTTCTGAATCACTTCCTCGGGTGTTTTCCCAAGTGCTTCCGCGAAATCCTTAACGCTCATAGGACCCGTTATGGTTATCTTTTCAACCTTCTGCTTGGTTTCTTCAACTTTCTTTTTCGGTTTAGTTATACTCTTTGAAACCTTCTTCACAAGCTTCGGCTCCCTCTCCTCAAACCTCATTTCCCTCTCTTCTTTATCCTTTCTGCTCTTCTTGGGGGGCTTCTGTGGAGATTGATATATCTGCTTCTTTACATTTAATTCAATATCTATGCTTTGCAGCTGCTTATTGAGTTCTCTTCTGACTATATCTTCCATCTCCTTGTTTATCCTATGGGTATCACTCCTAACATGTCTATATCCGTGATTTCTGAGTATGGTTATTATTACCTTCGGATCAACACCCATCTCCTTTGCGAACTCCTTTATAGGTATGGGTCCCTTCTTACCCTTAGACATTTTCTCCTCCTTTTTCCCTCAAAGCATCCTCAATAATATCAAGTATCCTTATGGTTGTAGCCTCATCGGTACCGAGCATCCTTTGTAGATAAGCCAAAGGGAACATCTTTGAGAAATATACGAGATAGTTCTCTTTCAGTCTGTTGTATATCTCTGGTTGGAGCTTATCTTTCAACTCAAACAATGTAACACCCCTCTCCGGAGGCTTAAATTCATCTATATGATGAACGCTTATCTTCTTTCCAACCAACCTTGAAGCGAGGATCACATTTATACCCTCCTTACCCTTGGCCTTCAAAACCTCCTCCTCATCTTCATAGAAAACATAAATATCCTCCTCGGTATCGTACCCCGCGACCGCTCCCTTCGCCGGTTGCAAAGCCATAACGGCGAATCTAACGAAGTCGGTATCGTGTTGAATCACATCAATGATCTCTTCCCTAGGTAAGTCGTTCTTTATAGCGTTAAGTCTCAAACCCTTTGGACCGAGAAGGGAAGTGACAGCGGGTACGAAAGGATCCCTTGATTTAACGGCAATTTTGGTCATCACACCCGCCTCGCGCGCTATTGATACTATCTGAACTGTACCGTCTTGGAGCTCCGGTATGGTGTTTTCAAGTAGCGCCTGAACGTATCTTGGATCGGATCTTGATAATATCACCGGATAGGGACTTCTTTCATCCACTCCGAGAACCACCGCTTTTATTTCCTTTCCGGGCTTGTATTCCCTATCCTCTTCAACTTTGACCGTGCCCGATGGTTCTATCCTACCATCAACATCAAGATCCTTCACCTTAACCAGGATCCTCCTATTCCTATCAACCTTATATATCTTACATTCTACCAATTTGTTCAAATACGCCTGAATCGTTGAGAGCTTGGCTTTTATCTGATCCTGCCTTATGATATTCTTGAATTCCTCCATGAGCCTACTGATATCGCGGTATGTGAATTGTTCCGGTGTTACGATTTTTGTTTCGCTTTCCTGCGGGAATCTCAGTATAACTCTGACTATACCTTTGGAAAAATCAACCTCCGGTTCAACCTCGGGTCTGGATATGCTGAATTTGTATTTATCCTGAAAAACTTTTTTTAATGCTTGGTTTAAAGCCCTTTCAACGCTTTTGGGATCCAACTTATGCTTATGAGCGAAATCTTCAAGCGCTATTTTCAGTCCTTGTAAATCTATGGCCATTTCCTACCTCCTTTCGTTTAACTTTATCACCGCTATATCATCCAAACGATAAAACTTCTCATCTATTCCTATCACCTTCTCCTCCTCGTTGAAATAATTCAGCGTTCCCTCTATGGTTTTTCCGGATTTCAGCACCACCCTCACATTCCTACTCAAAGCCCAATTTATTTCTCTGGGTTTCTGCAACTTCCTGCCCACCCCGGGTGATGAAACTTCCAGAACATAAGGTTGATCTATGAAATCCTCCGCGTCAAGCGCATCGGAGTAAGCCCTTGAGAATCTCTCGCAATCCTTTATGGTCACTCCTCCCTCCTTGTCAATATATACCCTTAAAATACCCCTTTTACCGCTGGAAGACCATTCAACATCAACCAGGTAATATCCAAGTCTTTCCGCTATCTTCTGGGCGAGTTCCTCGCTCTTTCTGGTTATAATATCTTCCTTCATAATTTAAGGTTGATATTTTACGGCTGAAATATGGGATGCGTCTTTAAAATCCCGTTTATGGTATCATAAACCTGTTTTTTTACACTTTCGGATGAAACCGTCGGTTCAGGATCAAATATGTGATCAATATATACGCCATATCTTTCCGCTATTCTTCTCCATTCTTCGGGTATTTTGTCATCTATATTTTCACCCAAAAGTTTAGCCAGAAGTATCGTCCATAACCTGCAAACATTCCCAACATCATATCCTCCTCCACCCAATGCAACTATGGGGATATTTAAGGAAATAACGAAATCATAAACATGAATATAGGAATAGGTGGTTAGGTTCCAATGTGTCAGTGGATCCCCTTTCAGCGCATCCGCCCCCGATTGCAAAACTATAACATCCGGTGAAAATTTTAAAATCGCTGGCTTTACAATCTCATTGAAGGCCTCTATATAAACATCATCCCCTGAGTTCGGAGGAAAAGGTATATTTAGGGTGTATCCTTCACCCTTTCCGCTCCCCGTTTCGTACTCAAAACCCGTACCAGGGAAGAGGTACTTACCGCTTTCATGGGTGCTTATGGTGAAAACTCTATCATCGTTATAAAAGGCGCTTTGAACTCCATCCCCATGATGCGCGTCTATATCTAAATAAAGCACCCTATCAAAACCCTTCAACAGAGTGTATATAGCAACCACGGGATCGTTTATATAACAGAAACCGCTCGCTTTATCCCTCATAGCATGATGAAGCCCCCCCGCCATGTTAAATGCCCTACCACGAGTTTTGATAACATACTCAGATGCGGTTTGAGAGGCTCCAGCCGCGAGCAGCGAAGCCGAATATATTCCAGGAACAACGGGACAATCCCCCGTACCGAGTCCATAGTATATCATATACCCTTTAAATATTCCCTCATCCGCCAATTCAAGCACTTTAAGGTATTCATCGTCATGAAACTTTTTAACGATTTCAAGATCGGGGGATTTCGCGTTTAGGATTTCAACTTTGGATAGTAATCCTTTGAACTCCTGCAACTTTTGAGTCAGGTATAACCTGTACATCTTTAAAGGATGATAATCCCCGTAGGAGTACTTCCAGAAAGGGGATGTATCTATAAATCCCGTATGAACCATTTCAGAAATTCTTTCAGGGCTCTATATCTATGGCTTATACGGTTCTTTTCCTCCGGGCTCATCTCGGCGAGGGTTCTGTTCAAACCCCTCGGTACGAATATGGGATCGTATCCAAAACCGTATCTTCCACTCTCCATCTCCGCTATGTATCCTTCCAGAATCCCTTTAAAATATTCCGTTCTTTTTCCGTCGTAAAAACATATAACTGTTATGAATTTTGCTTCACGATTCCTCTCGTCTTTTAAAATATACAAAAGTTTCTCCCTATTCTCTTTATCAGAAGCATTTTTACCTGCGAACCTTGACGAATACACTCCGGGCGCTCCGTTCAGGGCATCAACGAATAAACCCGTATCTTCACCTACGGATGGCAAGCCCGTTGAATCGTATCCGTATTTAGCTTTTATAAAAGCATTCTCCTCAAGCGTACCACCTTCTTCCTCGGGTGTGCTCAATCCAAAATCCTTAAAGTAGAAGACTTCTATACAGCTGCCGATTATCTTTTTTATCTCAAAAACTTTGTTTTCATTTGAAGTGGCAAGAAGTAATCTTGGCCTCATATACCGAATTTTATATAGTACCTCGCTCCAAAGTAAAAATTACTGTAAGCCGCATTCACCTCCTCCCATTCGGCCGTCGTGAAGTTCAACTTTTCAAACTTTAAAGAGAATATATTGACGCCTGCGAAGATATCAAAGTCTTCAAGCCTCAAAGCGAATCCGAAGTTCAAAAGGTAGCCGAAACTCGTGTTCTTTTTCTCCTTGTTTTTCGCAACTTCCACCCATTGATTTAGGGAATCCACATAGTTATACTGGTCATATTTGGTGTTTAATATGGTGTAATTTCCCCCCCCTCCTACCGATACCAGGGCGTACATATTTTCTCCCATATAAAACTTCATAAGTATATCCAGGTGGAAGGGGAAATAATTGCTCTGCGTGATCCTTTTGAGTTTCACCTTATCGCTGCTATCGGTGTATGGTTTCTGGAAGTGATATGTTCCTCCCAGCTCCAGACCCGCTCCGAACAGCTCAGTTATGCCGAAGTAATATCTGAAACCTATATCCGCCCCTATACCCGTACCCGCATAATTAACGTACTCTTCAAAGGGGAACCTCCCATGCACACCGAAGGATAGATCCATAGATGCTATTATGTAAAGCATAGTCGGATATTTTAAGGATGTTTTTCTCCCTTAGAATACACGACTATGAGAGTAAAGACGGGAGAGGTAAGAAAGAAGAAGCATGAGTTCTATTTGAAACTTGCGAAGGGTTATTGGGGGGTAAATTCAAGGAGGTTCAGGAACGCCAAGGAAACCGTGCTAAAAGCCCTAAGGCATGCCTATGTAGATAGAAGGAGAAAAAAGAGGGATTTCAGGAGGCTTTGGATACAAAGGATAAACGCGGCCGCTAGGGAACATGGATTGAATTACTCCAAGTTCATTTATGCTCTTAAAAAGGCGGGAATTGAACTGGATAGAAAGGTTTTAGCCTACATAGCTTACAATGAGCCCGAAGTCTTTGCGCAGCTCGTGGATAAAGCCAAAGAGAATCTATGAACGAGATTTACGAGGAGGTCGTTGAGAAATTAAAGAGTGTAAAGAGTTTAAGCGATTTGGATACATTAAAGGCCGAATATCTTGGAAGGAAGGGGAAGATTAGGAAACTATTCGGAGATTTAAAGAAGGTTGATGAGGCGAAAAGAAGGGAGCTTGGAAGGAAGCTGAACGAATTGAAGAGCGCTTTGGAGGAGGCATTTAATAAGAAAAGGGAAGAGTTGCTTGATCAAGTTGAGCCATTGGATCCCAGCATGCCCGGGGAATCTTGGTATGGGGTTGGAACGTTGCATCCTATATATATAGTCGCGAACCGCATATTGAATGTTCTTGAAAGTATGGGTTTTGATATAGGCGAGGGACCGGAGGTTGAGGAGGAATATTATAACTTTGAGATGTTGAACATACCGAAATACCATCCCGCAAGGGATATGCAACAGTCGTTGTACCTCAACAATGGTAAGATGTTAAGAACTCATACATCCCCATTCCAGATAAGATATATGCTTAAACATAAGCCACCTTTAAAAGCCGCGACATTCGGAAGGGTTTTCAGGGCGGATGAGTTTGATGCCACACATTCCCCCGTATTCCATCAGATAGAAGGTCTTGCGGTTGATAGGAACATAAGCATAGGAGATCTGAAATGGACATTGGAAAGGATAGTGGAAGAACTGTTTGGTAAAGATGTGAAAGTCAAGTTCCTTCCCTCCTACTTCCCTTTCACCGAGCCTTCCATGGAGGTCAGCGTATTTTATAAAGGTAAGTGGCTTGAAATGTTGGGTTGCGGTATGATACATCCGAAGGTCTTAGAAAATGTAGGTATAAATCCTGAGGAGTGGAGCGGATACGCCTTCGGTATAGGGGTTGAGAGGTTTGCTATGGTAAAATATGAGATTGAAGATATAAGGATGTTCTACGAGAATGATATTAGGTTTCTTGAAATGTTCAAAAGTGAGAGGTGGATATAAAGGGGATAACTCACTTGGTTGATGAGGTTGAGGAGGATTATATCTTCGTCGTTATAAAAGGTAAGAGCTTTGATAATAGTGAAGATGTTTATAATGCTATACGCAAAGGGGCAAAACTCATAATAACTCCGGAGAGGTTGGATGTTGATGTTGAGCAGATAATAACGGAAGATGTTAGAAGGGAAGCGGAAAAATGGGCAAAGAGGATTTATAATATTGATGGAGTAAAACTCATAGGAATAACCGGAACAAACGGGAAAACAACCACATCCTTTCTACTGAGAAGGATTTTTGAATATGGCGGAATAAAAAGTGCCTTAATAGGTACGATAATTTGGGATGATCTTATGAAACCGAGAGCTTCCCTACTTACAACACCTGAGAAGTTTTATATTTACCGTATAATAGGTAGAGCAAAGGAGAAGGGTGCCGAATTCGCCATTATGGAAGTTTCATCAATAGGTCTTGATCAGGGAAGGGTTGATGGGTTTGATTTTTCAGTGGGTGTATTTATGAACCTCAGCAGGGATCATCTGGACTATCACGGTAGTATGGAAAATTACCTCAATGCGAAATTAAAACTTTTCAAAATGCTGTCCGAGAATTCGTTTGCGATCGTAAATTCGGATGACAAGTACTCCGGGCACTTCATAAGGAATACAAAGGCCAAGGTTATAACCTTTGGGAGGACGGGGGATTACTCGTTTAGCATAATTGAACACGGTTTAAACGGCCTAAGATTGAAAATAAATGGGGAGGAAATCTATTGCCCTCTCATAGGAGAGTACAATGCGTATAACATAACGGCTTCCTTTGCGGTGGCCGATGTATTAGGTGTATCAACGGAGGATATAAAGGATGCTCTTGGGAGTTTTGAGGGTGTTAAGGGAAGACTGGAAAGGGTATATTCGGGTGATTTTCATGTGTTTGTGGATTACGCCCATACTCCCGATGCTATGGAGAAGGTTTTGAAGGTGCTAAAACCTTTATCCAAGAGACTTATAGTCGTGTTTGGGGCCGGAGGTAATAGGGATAGGGGAAAGAGACCGTTTATGGGCAAGGTAGCTGACAGGTTCGCGGATATAATAGTCCTAACATCGGATAATCCAAGGTTTGAGGATCCGGAGGATATAATTCAAGATATACTCCTAGGGATAAATAGGGAGGAGAATGTATATTCAATAACCGATAGGGAGGAGGCGATAAAGTTCGCTTTGAGTTTGGCGGAAAAAGGTGATGTGATCGCGATTCTCGGTAAGGGACATGAGACATATCAGGAGATAGGAGGTATTAAGAGGCATTTTGACGATGCCGAAGTCGTAAAATCCTTACTATGAAATACGATGTGGTTATAATAGGAGCGGGTATATCGGGTCTATGGGCGGCTTTGAATATAAAAAAACTGCGAGTTTTGATAGTTGCACCCAAAAGTGAGGAAGCTTCAAATACCTATTGGGCACAGGGTGGTATAGCGGCGGCTATGGATGTTCAGGATAATCCTATAATGCACTACGAGGACACTTTAAAGGTCGGTAGGGGATTGAACGATAAGAGGGCGGTGATAGTTTTAACTCACTATGCGCCCGTTGTTATGAATATGTTAATAAGAATGGGTTTTAAATTCAATCCTTATCCCCATCTTGAAGCGGGACATACGATTCCCAGGGTCTGGAATGTTGGGGATGAGACCGGAAAAAAGCTTTTGGAATTTTTAATAGATAAAACCGGCTATTTGGATAGGGAATTTTGTAAGGCCGTTAAATTGGAGACTTATAAAGGTAAAGTTGTAGGTGTTTGGCTTGAAAACGGTAAATTTATTGAGAGTGATAAAGTTATACTTGCAACGGGTGGTTATGCGGCCCTATGGAAAAGGACGAGTAATCCTCCATCAAGCATAGGAGAAGGGATATTGATAGGTGCGAAGGCAGGGGCTTTACTTTCGGATTTGGAATTCGTTCAATTCCATCCAACGGTGAGTTTAACCGAGCCACCTATATTGCTTACGGAAGCATTAAGGGGAGCGGGGGCAAAAGTAGTTGATGAATCCGGGAGGGAGGTGGCAAATCCCCTGCTACCCAGGGATGAACTTTCAAGGATCATATACAATTACAGAAAGAAATATGGGGAGGTCTTTTTAGACATAAGCAAGGTTGATATTCAGAAGTTCCCTATGGCAAGGAAATTGAAGGAGAGAGTGGGGGAGAAAATACCCATATCGCCTGCGGCGCATTACAGTATAGGAGGTATAAAGACCAATGTATGGGGAAGGACGAGCGTTGAAGGTCTCTGGGCTGTGGGTGAATGCTCAAATACGGGTGTGCATGGAGCCAATAGATTGGCCTCAAACTCCTTGATAGAAGGTTTAGTCTTCGGATACAGAGCCGCTTTGGATGTTGAAAATGATATTTCAGAGAAGCCCGAGTTTAGATTCCTTAATATTTTGGAGGTTGAATCCGCTGAGGGAGAGTGTGATATAGGAAGTATTCGTGATATTATGGATGATCATGTATCGGTTATAAGGGATGAAGAAGGTTTGAAGGAGGCATTGAGGAGAATAGGAAGAGGAGGGGTATGCGATCTTGTAAAAGCGATAGTGCTCGCGGCTCTGTACAGGAAGGAGAGTAGGGGTGTGCATTATAGGGCAGATCACCCTTTTGAAAACGATGAGTATTTGGGTAATATAGGTATAAGGATAGTATGAGACTGCTGAGATATGTCCAAAGGTTTTATGGTGTTTCAAGGAGGAAGGCCTGGGATATGATAATGTCTGGGGATGTAAAGGTCAATGGGGAAGTTGTGAGGCAACCCATGACGGTTCTTAAAGGAGATGAGGTCGTTGAGGTAAAGGGTTTAAAACCTGTGAGATTTACGAACAAGGTTTATGTAGCATTTAATAAACCGCGGGGTTTTGTAGTTTCCAAGTTTGATAAGTTTAATAAGACGATTTATGAATTACTTCCTAAGAAATTCAAAGTTTTGAATCCCGTAGGAAGATTGGATAAGGATTCGGAAGGTTTGTTAATTTTGACCAACGATGGGGAATTGATACACAGGCTCACCCATCCAAAGTACCGTATTATAAGAGGGTATATTGTTAAAACCTCTCCTCCACCTTCCAAATATGTGGCGAAAAGGTTCGTTGAAGGTATTGTGGATAAAGGGGAGATATTAAAGGCGTTAAAGTGTAAGATACTTCATAAGAATATCTTATACATTGAACTGTGCGAAGGGAAAAATAGAGAGATAAGGAGGATGGCAAGGAGGTTTGGACTCAAAGTTCTGATGCTTAAAAGAATACATTACGGGAATGTAAAACTTGATATTCCAACGGGTAGGT
Organism: Caldifarciminota bacterium; assembly: GCA_015492295.1. Taxonomy (GTDB): domain Bacteria; phylum Hydrothermota; class Hydrothermia; order LBFQ01; family LBFQ01; genus Caldipriscus. The sequence continues at coordinate 2,051 of WGFI01000070.1, read as the reverse complement.
GGAGATACCTCCGAGAGGATGAGATAAATAATCTCAAATCTTCGGTGGGTTTGAAAGAAAGGACAGCCTTAGAATAAAGGTAGTGAAGGAGGGGAAGGAGATACTTGAAAAGGATCCTATTCTCCGCCGCATAGTTGAGATTATCGTTAAGGAAATAGACCCGGATAAGATAATCCTCTTTGGTTCAAGGGCGAGGGGGGATTACAAGGAGGACAGCGATTACGATATTCTTGTGATTAAAGAAGGGGTTAGGTCGGAGGAGAGGAGAAACCTGGCGACCACTTTGGAAATGGCTTTTTTGGAAGCCAAAATATTCCGCTATGCGAGTGTGGATATTGTGGTGCAGAGTGCAGCGAGATTTGAAGAACTCATCAATGTCCCATATACTATTTATTATTATGCTCACAGGGAGGGTATAACGGTATATGAAAAACCCAGCAAAAAGGTGGCTTGAATTCGCTTTGAAGGATAAAACTATGGCCGATGCGGGATACGAAAGAGGTGAATACGATCTCGCAGCTTATCATCTTCAACAACTCGTTGAGAAGAGCTTAAAAGCGATTATCATTTTCCATGGAATTGTTGTGCCATTGCACAGATTTAAAACTCATATTATAGGTGATCTTCTGGATATTTTGGAGGAAAACGGTATAGAAGTGCCTTCTTTTGTTAAAAAGGCCACCTCTCTAACCCGCTATGCATTTGAGGTGCGTTATCCTGACGACTATGTACCTGTTTCCGTGGAGGAGTACGAGGAGGCCTATGAAATAGCGTTAAATGTCTATGAATGGGCTAAGGGGATAATAGAAGGTAGTGAAGGAGGGAAAGGGATCTGATTCGGTTCAAGGGCGAGGGGGGATTACAAGGAAGACAGCGATTATGATATACTTGTGCTTAAAGAAGGAGTTGGACCGGAGGATAGAGTATCCCTCACCATTAGATTAAAAAAGGTTTTACGAAAATCGGTAAGAGAAACCGTCGTGGATGTGGTGGTACAGAATACAAAGCGTTACGAGGAGCTATCAAAGGATCCTTTCACTTTGTATGCGCACGCAAGTTTGGAGGGGAGGATCGTATATGAAGGTAGAAAGAGCAAAGCAGTGGCTTGAGTTCACTCTGGACGACCTTAAAATGGCGGAGATCCTTAAACGTGAAGGGAAGTTGAAGGGTGCGATGTATCACATACAGCAGTCTGTTGAGAAATCTATAAAATCCGTGATAGTTTTGTACGACAGTACTTTCGCGATTTCAAGGTATAACTTTAACAATAGATTGATTTAGGGTGGAAATAGTCAAACTTAGGGATCAAAAAAGCCCCTACCCCAGGGATTTTCACCCTGAGAATAGGGGCATGATTAAAAAACTCACAACAAGCCTACTGATAGTAGGCACAGGAAGTCTAAAGCTGATAGCAGAGTTTTTGGGACACAAAAGACACGACAGAGTATGGGGATGGATAAGGAAAATGGGAGAAGAAGGAAACAACCTCGTTGTCAAAAAGGCTCTGGAACACATAAAGGAACTTAAAGACGAGCCTATCTACCTCGTGATAGACGATATGGTGTTAGACAAGATGTGGGGATACAAAACAGCGTGGGTGTATAGGCTGTATAGCGGTAAGCACAAGAAGGTGATAAAGGGTATAGGGGTGGTGGTATTGATGGCTGTGGTAGGAGAGTGGAGGATACCTCTAACCTTCAGGATATACCGGAAATCCGAGGATGGGAAGAGCAGGATAGACTTAGCTCTGGAGATGCTTCGGTGGGCGTTAGAGGAGGTGAAGATAAAACCTGCTTATGTCTTTATGGACACATGGTATGCAAGCAAGGACATCCTTGTAAAGAAGAACCGCAGCATAAAGGTAGGGAACAGGTGGATGCACAGGGATGGTTGTGCATCTCAAAGGCGTAGGAGAGGTCAGGCTCTTTGCCTTCCCTGAGTCCGTCAAAAACGGCGGGCAGGGGAAGGTTAGATATACCGTTTGCTCCGAGATTGATATCAAGAGAGGGGAAGTTGAAAAATTGAAGAAGATAAGATGGGAGATAGAGAAG
>WGFI01000069.1 GCA_015492295.1 Caldifarciminota bacterium | reverse complement strand
GTTTCAAACCTTCCAAAAGGGGTTTATATGGTTAAGGTTAAAACCGCGAAGCACAGCGCCGTATTGAAGGTAATAGGAGGTGTTAAATGAAAAGGGTTCTTATAGTTATACCTTTACTTCTTGGAGTTCAGTTATCCTGTAAATCTAAGGAAACCGCACCTGAGGCCTATGACAAGAACAAGCTTTTAGATAGAGGTTGGGCGTATTATAGGGATGGGAAGTACGATTCAGCAGCAGCGATATTTGATAGTATAATCAACGAGATTGATCCTTCCGATATGGAAGCACATTTGGGTCTCGGCCTATCTTATGCTGCTCTCGGTTATTATTCCCAAGCGCATGGAGAATTTTCGTTGATATATTCACCCTATCTTACATCATTGGCTTGGACTCTAAACCTGCACGTTGATCCTATGTATGAAGATACCATAGGATTTACCTATGTTGCATCTCCCAATGCCCAACTTGTAGGCAGGATGAGAGTATCCGTAACTCCACCTAATCCAGGTCTCATCGCTGTAGGACAATGGAGACTTGGAAAGATTTTGAGATTAAACAATGTATATCCAGCAGATACAACGGATTACATATATCTTATAACCGAATACACGGATATAACCATAAAACCTCCGGGTTCCTATCCTAGGATAATTACAGGTGACGATATAAAGGGTTATACCGATGGTTTAACTTATGTGGATAGCTTTATGGCGGTAGTAGGTGGAAAATTACAAATAATAGATACGGTTGGACCCGTTCTCTTTCTAAGCAGTAAGAATAAGGGTTCTGGAAGCTTTGCAGATAGTGTTTACCTTTATTCATGGCTTGGAGATTCTACTGCTGATACGATAGTGATGAATGTTAAAGTATATAGATTCCCTAAGACGGGTTTTCCCGACGCTATCGTATGGATGGCCGTTGCAGCAGATGCTCATACATATTATATAGAAGGTGTGAATTATGATAGGGCCTATTCCCTTGCCCTTATAGCCTACTATACGAGGAATCTCGTAACCTCTTTCCCGCAAAGAATTGATAATCTTCCTGGTCTGAGCGATGGAAACGAAAAGAAGGCTTTAGCTGCCATAATTGCACAATCAAACTTTAAAAAAGAAATGTTTGCCAATGTCGTGTCTATAATAAGGGCTTTTGGTGACCCGACCTTCCCGGCGTCAAACTGGACGTACGAAGCCAGGAGTAAATCCGATATTGATAGTATAGCCTTTTGGACACGCGGAATACCTAATATTAAACTGTTGCAAAGCAAGATTTTTGACACTTTCTTTTAATGGTAGGAAAACAAAGGAGGTAAGAGTATGATTGGAGTAATTTTAACCGCAGCACCTGTGGTTCAGGTGCAGAACTATCGCATAACGGGAAGGATATCGCCCAAAGAGGCGATATCCAGAATAAACAAGCGTCTAGATACCCGCGGGTACAGGTTCAATCCATCCGAGAACTTCTCCCCCTTCCTCTTCTCCACGATATACCTTGACACCGCTCCTAACCAGTACACCCTCTGGGGAAATTCCCACAGATCCTTTTGGAGAAATGCGGAGACCTTAGGAGTCGCTTTCAGGAGAGTTGAAACCTCACCCGGTTCGGGTCGTATAGCTGCGGCTTGGTCTTTTGACGGTGGTTTAACCTGGAATGTTCAGGGTAATATAAACTACGATGCGGGTTTGGCCGATGCCGGAGGTAGGTATCCCAACTTCGCAGGTTTCACCACAACGGGGAAGCCGGTGGTTGCGTGGCCGGAGCTGATACCTGGTCCCGCATGGGGTAAATCCTGTATAGCCGTTGTTGATGCTACACCTTACGGTGTTTGCTGGGATGGAACGGGAGTTGGAGATTCGGTTTATCACAACTTCGCATGGCCCGTTGGTCCTGATCTCTTTGCCGTTGTAGGTTTCACCACGGGCGATGCTATAGTTGGATTCCTCTTTGATGCTTCAACGGGAAATATCGTTTCCGGTAGTGAGGTGAAGTTGAGAGATCCATCGTTAGCTGAGGATGTGAGTTTGTTTGATATATCTCTTAAAGATGATACTCTCTATGTTATAGGTACCAACTCCATTGAAGGTGATGGGTTAGTAAGGATATATTATGATGGTACCGGTCTTGCGACTGATCCCGTGCCTCCTTCGCAGGGTGGTCCCAGTGTTGTTGAATCCCACTTCTTCTGCTGCTGGATACCTACCATAGGGAGCGATATTTTTGATAATCTCGGTTATGCGGCTTATAGTTTCGTAATTGACAGGTACGGAAGAGGATGGTCCGTCTATGCCATGAAAGATACCACTTATGATCCGAATATAGGACCCGGTCATATTATAATACTTCACAGGTGGGATGATTCTACGCTTTACATCTTCGCCCCTTGGAAAGGCGGCGCGGTTGAATACAGAAATCCCGTATATTGGCCAAGATTCGCCGTAAGTTCAACGGATCCTAATGCTTTTGCTGTCTTCTGGATCCAATACCTTGATACCCTGAATTACGGTTGCATGACCGGTGCGGAGCCTTTCCAGAAATCCATATTCTACGCATTTACGACTGACGGTGGGGCAACCTGGGGTATAAACAAAAACACCAACGAGACCGAATTGGCTGACTTCTTCTTCCCTGTAAGATACGCACACTACGATTATAACTTTGATCTTATAGGTGGATTTGGAGGAGTATATGGCGTCTATTTGACACCTGTTGATAACACAACGGACATATATTGTAATGTCGCAGCCAACGGTGTTGTAGGGTCCTACTACCATGTGGTATGGGATACGCTTTACACCACATCCAACTATCCTGGTGATACGATCATCGTGGGTGTTGATGAAAAGGGTAAGGAATTCGCCAAGATCGCCGTGTTCAAAGGAGGAATATTCTTCAAGGGCTCCGGTGAGATATACGATATAAGGGGATCCCTCGTTGCGAGAGTTGAAGGTTCCAGGTTCATAAGGCTCAACAGAGGCGCCTACTTCATAAGAGTCGGAAACCGCGTATATAAGGTCATAGTAAGATAAATTAGATTAACCACCTCCTGTGGGGCCTGCCCTATATGGGGCAGGCCTTTTTTTAATGGTGTCATGCAAATTCTATAACCCTCTCCCTAACTACGATTCCTATTAAATCGGTTCTGATGAGTCTATTTACATCCTTTGCGGTGTATAAAAGGAAGGGATCCTTCACACTCTGATTGAGCGGTATCCTCTCCTCATAAGTCTTAATTTCGGGTTTTTCTAATGGTATGTATTCAATATCCCTTTCCTCCTCAAACAGAATCTCCGTATGACCTTCATATATGGCGAAAATCTCAATCCTATAATAAACGCATTTCTTCTTGAAGAACGGCGAAATTAAAGGTTCCTCCAAAGGTATCACCTTCATTTCACTTCAAGTTTAACTATATAGCTCCTTTCAATGTGATTCACTTTTAGGATTTCCACGTTAAACCCCTCATCCTCCGCTATACTCACATAATCTTCTGGTTCAATGATATTCACATCCATGCCTGTAAAGAACCTGTGAAAAGGTCTATGATAACTCGTAAATAAGGATACTCCCGTTAAACTGATGAGGGATATTTTTGAAATCTCTTTCAATTTCTTTAAGGCTTTTCTGTGATCAAAGAGAACGAAAACATGCATGCTCACAGTTAGGTCATAATGTTCCTTAGTTTCAAAGAAATCTTGACATAGGAATACAACATTCTTTAAACCGAGCTTCTTAGCCCTCTCAACACCATTCAATGAAGTATCTATGGCAAATATCTTGCAGTCTGGTAACGATAGGGATATTCTTTTGGTTAAAAAAGCATCGGAAAAACCGACTTCAAGTATGGTTTTTGGTCTTATATCCATTATCTGGTTTATAAATACCTTGGCTATCTCCCTTCTAAACCAGTACAGAGGTGGAATTAGGAACATTAAGGATCTGATTTCGGGAAAACCGTAATATAAATCGTTTAGAAATCCCTTCAAAAGGTTAGAGTCTTTGATACATTAACGGGGTAAGAAAAGGTCTTCTTCCCTATTACGGGTATGTTGAAATCCACATAGGCTTTTCCGGAGAAGGATATATTTCCTCTCCTCCGTTGTAGGGCATTTTTTATGGGTTGAATGGCTTTTCCTAAGGTTGAAAATGAGACGCTGATATCCACGGGTAAGGTTGCGCTGCTTTTTGGTTTTATAACCCTCTTATAGGAGTTTGAAACTGTTGCTATCTTGAAACCGTCAAGTTTTAAGTCCCCGCTGAGTCTATCTAAAACGGCTTCTATATCATTTGGATTATAAGCGTTTAGAAATACCGTCATGGTGAAGCCTGTTAGTGAGATGTTCTTTAATGAGGCGGATTTCAGCGAGAATTTACAGTTTGCTATGTTTATCCTCTTTTGAATCAGCGAGCATGAAACGGAAAAAAGCAAGAAGGATATGAGTATCCTTTTCATTTCACAGTTACGGATTTCGCTAAATTCCTCGGTTTATCCGGGTCACAACCCCTCAGAACCGCAGTGTGATAGGCCAAAAGTTGTAAAGGTATTATTGAGGTTATGGGGGTTAGAAACTCTTCAACCTCTGGAATGTAAATGATATAGTCGGATACCTCCTTCATCAGTTCATCGTTTTCGTTTATAACGCTTATTATTCTTCCGTTTCTCGCCCTAACCTCATGGGCGGAACTCAATGTAAGTTCGTACGCCGAAGTCTTAGGATTTATTATTACAACGGGAAGCCTTTCATCAACTAAGGCCAAAGGTCCATGCTTCATCTCACCTGCTGGGTATCCGATGGCATGTATATAACTTACCTCTTTAATCTTCAATGCACCTTCAAGCGCGGTAGGATAATTCAGGCCCCTACCGAGGAACATGACATTATCAGAAGTGTATATCTTTTCCGCTATGTGCTCTATATGAGAGTTCAGCAGCAGAATCTTCTCTATTTTTTCGGGTAGGGATTTCATACTCGCTATCATCTTTATAACTTCCTCGTCAGGAATCAATCCCTTTATATGTCCCAACTCCATAGCCAGCAAAGTTAAAACCTGAACCTGACCTATGTATGCCTTCGTTGAAGCCACGCCTATTTCAAGGCCGGCGTTTATGTATATAACATAATCGCTTTCCCTCGCTATTGTGCTTTCGGGTCTATTCACTATCGCTAACACATCAAGGCCGTATCTTTTAGCATTTCTCAATCCCTCTATGGTGTCCGCCGTTTCTCCTGACTGGCTTATGGCTATCACCAAGGTTCTCGAATCTGCGGCCAACCTCCTATACGAAAACTCGGATGAATAATCCACCTCAACCGGTATATTGGCGAATGTTTCTATTAGATACTTCCCTACGAGACCGGCGTGATAGGATGTTCCAGCAGCCTCAATTATTATCCGGGTCTTATTCAACAATAACTTCCGCAAATTTAGATCCCTCAGAAGTACAGGTTTTTCATTGCGGGTATATATCTTGTAGTTCGTCATTACAACCTTGGGTTGTTCGTATATCTCTTTTAGCATAAAGTGGGGATATGGGCCTTTTTCGGCCTCATCATCACCGTGATTGAGAAATACATAGGTTTTTTTCACAGGCTCTCCGGAAAAATTCATAAATTCAACCATTCTCCTCCTTACCAATGTTATTTCTCCGTTATCCATAAATATGGCCCTCTTGGTATGTTGTAGGAATGCCACCTGATCGGAGGCTACAAGATTCTCATTTTCTCCGAGTCCCACTATAAGCGGGCTATCTTTCCTTATGCCTATGATTAAATCGTCATCCTCCTTAAAAAGGATAGCGAGTGCAAAGGATCCTTCAAGCTCATTTACGGTTTTTAATATGGCCTTTGTAAGATTCCTGTCGTTCAAGTAATGATATTCAAGTAAATTCGCTATAACTTCCGTATCCGTATCGGATTTAAAATGGTAATTCTGCTTTTCAAGGTAGCCTTTTAAGTGAGAAAAGTTGTCTATTATGCCGTTATGTACAACGGCAAAGATTCCATTCTGGGATAAATGAGGATGGGCGTTCGTATCATTGACTCCCCCATGCGTAGCCCATCTGGTATGCGCTATACCTATGTTTGACTTCGGCAGGTTTTTTTCCACTAAATACCTTTCAAGTTCGTGTATCTTTCCGGCTTTTTTCCTTACATGTATCTTTCCATCTTTAAGGACAGCTATACCCGCCGAATCGTAACCTCTGTATTCAAGTTTATGCAAACCCACGGTAAGGACCGACTCGGCATCTTTATAACCGACATAACCCACTATTCCACACATTATTGTTATTCTAAGGTTGAAAAACTTTCAATTTATGGGTTCAAGATCGGCGAGAAAGTGTCTTAAAAATGGTGGCTCATAAGTTATCCTGTATCCTTTGAGATCTTCTTTGCGTTCGTATATTTTCCGTAGGGTATCTATCACATAATCCAGATGGGATTTCGTGTACATTCGCCTCGGTATGGCAAACCTGACGAATTCAAATTTCGCCCTATCCTTAAACATAAGCGAGCCTATTTCAACCGTCCTTATGGCCCCTTCCCTGTATATCTCAACTGCCAATGAATGGGCAGGGAACTGTTCCCTCGGTATGTGGGATAAAGTTTTACTTACTTCTATATAGGCCGCATGTCCCCCAGGAGGCAACATCACATCCCAACCCGCCTCTTTAAGAGCATAAGTTAAATATTCAACCTGTCCCGCACGATACTCCAAGTATCTTTCATCCAATGATTCCAAAAGCCCAACCGCAAAGCTCTCCATATCTCTACCGGACAGTCCCCCATAATGTATGAATCCTTCCCATAGGATTAACAGCTCCTTCGCCCGTAGGGTCTTATCGGGATCCTTGAAAGCCAGAAAACCGCCCATGTTTGATAGACCATCTTTCTTCGCGCTCATAAACGCCCCATCGCAATGTTTAAACGATTCTCTAACTATATCCTTTATGGACCAATCGGAATACTTTGGATTTCTCCTCTTAACAAAATAGGAATTTTCCGATATTCTGCAAGCATCTATTATAAGCGGAGTGTTATACCTTTTGCATATTTCATAGGCTTGGATGAGGTTATCAAGATCCACGGGTTGTCCTCCTCCCGTGTTGTTCGTCATAACCATGATGACCAAGGATATATCCTTCTGTCTGAGTAAATCTTCCAATTCTTTTAGATCTATGTTCCCCTTAAAAGGGTGGGTATCATCAAGGGTTTTGGCTTCAGGTATCGGAATATCATATACCTGTGCCCCATAACTTTCAAAGTTTGCTCTGGTTGTATCAAAGAGCGTGTTTGAAACCACTTTCGCCCCTTCATAAAGGAAAAGTGATGCTATTATCTTTTCGGCTGCTCTACCTTGATGCACCGGTATGGGATCTTCAAAACCCGAAAATTCATAAATCGCTTCCTTCAATTTGTACCAGCTGCGCGGACCAGCATAGGATTCATCCGCAACCATCATAGAAGACCACTGCTCCTGCGATAACGCCCCCGTTCCTGAATCGGTTAAAAGGTCTATAAATACCTTTTCGGATGGTATCTTGAACAGATTGTAATGGGATTCCCTTAATATCCTTTCCCTCTCTTCCCTGTCGGGCAAACTTATAGGTTCAACGACCTTTATCCTGAAAGGTTCAACGGGATGTTTCATAGAAGGTATTCTATGGGAGTTGAAGTTTATATATCCTATCTATCAAGCGACCATTTACATCCACAACCACACCCAAGAACAGGGTCTTCCCATCAGGTGCCCAATCAACATAAGCGGGTATAACCCTTCTACCAGAATCGTTAAAACTCGTTAATCTTCTCAGATTTTTCCCATCTGTATCCATAAGCCAAAACTCACCTCTCGCCCATAACCACCATGCTTTTGATTTTCCCCTCTTAAAACCTCGCGTGGATAGAAATGCTATGGTCTTACCGTCAGGGGATAGGTGAGGGCATTCGTCAAAGTCTTCCATTGAAAAGGTCAATCTTCTCGTTTCACCGGTTTCCAGATCCAACCAATATATATCGCTGCCATATACGGATTGACCCTCTTCAAGGTTGCCCGTGATCAGGAGTCTTTTCCCATCAAGACTGAATTCGTTAGCCTCATAGTATCCTTTATTCTTTCCCGGTGTAAATGTTTTTATGTTTCTTATTTTTGGAGTATCGTTTTCTATAACAAAATCCGCCACCTTTATCTCCCATCTGCCCCATTCAGGTCCATCATCCACCCTTTGAGTCCATGCTATTTTTTTACCATCATAGGAAAAGTTCGGTTGAAGTATGGCGGATGAAGGTGTTGGGTCAAATATATGCATTTTTGTTTTTATATCTGTTAATCTGTAATGTCTTACGGCTCTTCCGTTTTCTATTCTTGCTATCCATATATCATTATGAAATCCCATACCCGGGACGGCCAAAGGATGAGGATAAGGTTTTATATGTTTTTCCTTTTCAGCCTGATAGATTATCCATTTACCAGAAGGATGCCACCAGGGTTGTCCCTTGTGTCCTGGGGGTAGGGTGGTGTCATCGGTTATACAAACGATCTCACCGGTTTTCAAATTCATAATATAGATGTTGTATATACCTTTGCGATCCTTGGCGTGAAAGGCTAAATATCTCCCATCGGGAGATACATGAGGTCTCCCAGCGCTGTCTTTAAAAATCTCTATGTGTAAAATGAATAACCATAACATGATTTACATAATCTCACCTATCAGCTCGCAAAACGCCAATACTTCCTCATCCCTTCCATACCTTCCAGCGACTTGAACACCCGTGTAATCTCCCAAAGGAACATTCATCACGGGTAGTCCCGCCAAACTGAAAGGCACGGTTAATTCATCAAGTTTGTAATAATCTATGGGCGAAAATCCCGAACCCAATTTGGGAGGCAAGCTCGGGGATGTTGGAACGACTATAAAGTCGGTTTCTCTCAATAACCTTTCCATCTCTTCCTTTATGAGTCTCCTTGCTTTTAAAGCCTTTATATAGAATTTATCGTAATATCCATAAGATAGCGCGAAGGTTCCAAGTGCTATCCTTCTTTTTACCTCTTTACCGAAAAGCTCCCTGGTATTCTTGTAAGTTTCATTTAACGATTCACCCGTTTTTCTAACGCCGTATCTGACACCATCGTATCTGGCCAAATTTGAAGAAGCCTCCGAAGAGGCTATAATATAATAGGCGGATAGGGCAAATTCAACATAGTTCATTTTGGCATGTCTTATCTCAACTCCCTTACCTTTAATGAACCGGATAAAGTCTTCAAATTTATTAACTATCTTGGGATCACAATTATCCAAAAGATTATCCAGAACTGTGATTCTCCACCTTTCCCGTTTCTTCAATTCTTTAACCCTGGATATACTCACGGGTTCCATATCCAAAGATGTTGCATCCTTTGGATCCTTCCCCGATATTATGCTCATTATGAATGTTATATCCTCAGGGGATGATGCCATAGGTCCAATTACATCCAAGGATGATGCGAATGCTATGAGACCGAACCTTGAAACCCTACCGTATGAAGGTTTAAATCCCCATATATTGCAATAGGCGGAAGGTAATCTTATGGAACCACCCGTATCGCTACCCAAGGCTGCTGGAACTATACCCGCGCCTACAACGGCTCCTGATCCCGAGGATGAACCTCCTGGCACCAAGGAACCGTCATGGGGATTCCTTGTAGGTCCAAACGCGGAATTCTCTCCTGTGGATCCCATAGCAAACTCGTCAAGATTGGTTTTTCCGATGACGAAGAATCCTTTACTTTTTAGACGCTTTACAACCGTTGAATCGTAGGGTGGAACATAGTTCTCCAAAAGATGGGAGGCCGCCGTCGTCCTTATACCCCTCGTTATTATATTATCCTTTATGGCTATTGGAAGGGCGTTTTCCGGCACTCTTTCCTGTTCATTCAGAGTTATAAAGGCGTTCAGATTTTCCTTTCTCCTAATTTCTTTCCTTATTTCATCCCATATTTCCTTAAAGGAAAATCTTTTCTCTTTATAACCCTTTATCAACTCAGAAATTCTCCACATATCCCTTAGGTAATCTGGTTCTTATAACTTTTTGTTTAACATCAACGGATACGATGTACTCCGAAACGAAAGGGATGAGGATCTCCTTATCGTTTATGATTTCCAAGGTCCAATAGGGTGCCCATTGATGCATATCCTTCACCGTACCCAAGAATCCATAATTCTCATCAAGGATCTTACATCCCAATAGTTGATAAACATAGTATTCATCTTCCTTCAAAGGCTCCAAGTCCTTTTCATCAACTTCCACATAGAGGTTCCTGAGTATCTCAGCCTGATTTATATCATTCACACCTTCAAACTTCATTATGATACTATCGCCTTTGTACTTTTTAACCTTATTCACCTTATAAACCCGATTCAGAACATAAACCTTCTTGTTCATAAAAAAACTGGGTGGGTAGGAGGTCTTAACCTTCACCTCCCCCCACCTCCCGAAGGGCTTGGTTATCAACCCGACTTTAACCCTCAAGCCAGGATCTCTACGCGAACGACCATCCCCTGTTTTCTACCTATGGCTTCTATTATGCGGCGGATGGCGTTCGCGGTTCTGCCCTGCTTACCTATGATCTTGGCCTTGTCCTCATCGGCGACCTTTACCTCGTATATCACTGCCCTTTCACCCTTTACTTCCGTTATAGACACATCACCCGGATTATCAACAAGCGCCTTTATTATATATTCTAGAAGCTCTTTCAGGTTCATGCTTCACCTCCTTTTTGTTGGTTTTCTACCTTTTTGGCAAGCGACAAAACCCTCGGCGTAGGTTGGGCTCCCCTCTCAATCCAAAACCTGTACCTCTCGTAATCCAACTTCCAGTCATTATCATCCTTAGGGTTTAAATGACCCAGAATCTCTATAACCTTTCCATCCCTTTTCGTTCTGCTGTCCATAACGACTATTCTATATCTGGGATCGTTCCTTCTTCCTACTCGCTGCAATCTAATCTTTACCATACAAGTCGGATATTATAAGGGTGAAAAATTTTCATCAAGGATATACCCCTTTATAATATCCATCTTACGAGATATGATAAAGCGGCATCTGGAAAATCATCCTTACTCTATTCTTTTTAACCTATTCATTATCTCTGTCAAAACAGGATGGATATTTGGAATTAAAAGCTGTAATATATGGGCGAGAGTTTAAGATAAAACGGAATAACGGCGAATGTAAGTCCTAAACGACAAAGTGCAGAACTAAATCAGAAAGCCTATGAAATTTCAAAAATTTTAAATGGAATTCCTGATATCATAAAGAAGGTTGATGTTGCACCCCATAAAAGAGGATTCTTTCAACCTTTCTATACACCTTCTCAGGTTTCATCCAATCCTTGGACGGAGCAAGAGATGGCAACGATCATTATGACGGATCCAAATATCGCTCCAAGAATTTCTATTGACCTTGAAAATATAGTTAAAAGGGAATTTCGCATCTATACGCCACCTGGCACTTCAACAGTTTATTTTCAAACAACGGATAAAAAATCAAAAACTCCAACCTATATAGTGAATGATGGTTTTGGCGTCAATCAGATTTACATCCAACCGTAATTCGCTCATTCATCAGAACGCTATGCTCAATTATAAAATCGGAACAGCTTGTAAGTTCGCTTTTATCGGCGATAAAGGAAAACCTCATATCACCTGAAGAGGTAAAATTATACCTAGCGCGAAAAGAGAAAAGGGAGACCATTTTTAAAGAGCAAAAAGTAAATAAACAGGGACAGGTTGAAGGTGGTTTGTCATCTTTCATCCTTATAATACCTTCTTGCGGTCGGAGACTCCTTCCGTAAGGTAGGGCCCCAAAGGCACTCTCCGCTCTTGCGGAGAGAAACGGTTTCGGGGTAGAGTAAATAACTATCCAGCGTAAGCTGGGACTGGGAGCGGTATATCCCTCCCGGTGGGGCGCCGTCAACCGTCCCGATGTAGGGAGCGTTAGCTGTGCTATGCATGGCTAACCTCACCTACAAGCTCCTCCCCTTAGGGAGGAGTAGTTGACTGAGGCAGAAATTGAAGTTTTAAAATTTCTTATGCGAATTTTTAAAAAATGTGATAAGATAGCGGTTATGGAAAACAGTAAGTTCAACTCTCAGAAAACACTAATATGCGAGTACAAAAAAATTTTCCCTTCAAAGGCTAAGATAAAGAACGACGATATATATCTTTATTCCCTTTACAAGATATTTCAGAAGGAGGAAAATGTTATGATAATCACCACGGATGAGCCGCTTATAGGTGAGATGAAAAAGGAAAATCTTAAAATCTCCAAAAGAGATGAATTCTTAATCCGCCTTAGAATTTCAAGTTGCTTTTAGTTCTATCCTACATAACCGTTGAAGGATACATAACCGACAGTTTGAATCAGAGGATACCTTTTGCAGTTATAAAAGTTAAGGAGTTGAATAAAGGTACATATTCGGATGAAAAGGGGTACTATTATTTGAAGTTGCCCGATGGGAAATGGACGCTTGAAGTTCGGGCGATAGGTAAGGAGATTAAAAAGATAACCGTATCCGGTAAGGATACCGCATTGACCTTAAACATCTATCTTATGGATAAACCCATAACGACAAAAGAAATTATAATAACAGCGAAAAGGGAGGAGTTCAAAAAGGGGACGGGTCAGGCTTTAAAGTTTGATGTTAAGGTTATAAGACAAAGGCCGAATTTTCTAACATCCGATATATTAAGGACCCTGCAGGATATACCGGGAGTTGTTGGTTTGGCGGATTTTTCGGGTAAATTCTCGGTAAGAAGCGGTGGTCCGTATGAAAACGCCGTTTTCCTTGACAACGCTTTGATATTTAATCCATATCATCTCGGTGGATTCTTCTCAATATTTGATAGCGATGCTCTGGAAAGTTTCACTTTTTACAGATCAAATTACCCACCTATATATGGTGGAGTTATGTCATCGGTTTTGGATATAAAGACTTTGAATCCTGATAGTACTTATGGAAACATATCCATCAGTTTATTGGCGTCCAAATTCTTTCAAGCTTTCAGAAGGGATAAGTACGGTGGATTTATTTCGGCGAGAAGATCCTACTTTGACATAACTCTCAGGTGGTTTGATTACGATTTCCCCTACTACTTCTACGATATTCTTGGGAAACTCTATTACGATATAAACCCGAACATCAGAATATCAATCACCTTTATGAATGGCAGGGATAGATTCAACTTTAACATAAATCAAGCGTTTTTAAGGTCGGTATGGGGAAACGATGTTATGGCTTTTAATTCAAGGTGGATTTTGGGCGATTGGGTGAATTTTACAACAATAAGTTCAACTTACTTTACGAATTCAATATCCATAGGGTACGAGGATCAAAAGTTTCTTGAACTGAACTCTCCCATGAGCCTCACCGAGTTTAAGAGTAGGTTTGAGAATGTATCCGATGAGAGAGATATAATATTTGGATTTGAGGTTCATAGGGGTTTTGGATCATTTGACCAAAACTTCTTTGGATCATATATGAGACTTTCCGGTATCGCATACACTTCTGCATTATACGGAGAATATCTCCACAAAGGGGGATTTTACAATCTTTCCTTAGGTCTAAGATTGAATGGATTTTTAAGGAAGATTTTCAACGATCCCAACCGAAACATAGTATTTTTAAATCCCGAGCCGAGAATTACCTTCAAGTACTTCCTTTCACCCGATATCGCGATCAAAGGGGGATTTGGCGTCTTCCATCAATATTATATAGGATTAACGGGTGCAGGTGGAACCTTAGGTGAAGTTTTATCATCCTTCTATTACTGGGTTCCCGTATATCGTGGATTTGATCCACCTAAGTCCTTTCATTATTCCTTGGGTATAGCGGGTATAACCCCTTGGGGGGATTGGGAATTGGAGGCGTTTTATAAGGATTATCCGAGAATGGTTGTGGAGAATCATAATATAGATCCCAAGGATATTTTTGGAACGCTTTTCAGGACGGGGTACGGATGGGCTTACGGTTTTGATGGGTATATCAGGAAGGATATAGGAAACTTTCAAGGTATGATTTCCTACTCATTCCTTGTGGGAAGAATGAGGATAGCCGACACTTTAATGAATTCCCCCTACGACAGAAGAAACGCGATTATAGCTTCCCTCTCCTATTCGTTTAAAGGGGATCTTCATCTTGGTTTCAGATTCACATACCAGACGGGTTTGCCCTACACGGGCGTTATAGCGAGATACGATATATACACTATATATGATCCCGGAACGGGAAAACCCGCTCGTTTAAGAACCGAAGAGATTTACAGTTATCCGTATTCACTACGCTATCCTGATTACCACAGAGCTGATGTTTTTATATCAAAGGACTTTCGTATAAGGAAACTCTCCGCTCGTGTATCGCTATCAGTGATAAACATCTATAACAGGAAGAATGTTTTTACATACTTCTACGATTATTCCAAGGATCCTCCTCAGAAGATAGTTATACCCCAACTTCCACTGTTCCCTTCACTTGAATTGTTTATAGTGTGGTGAGGAAAGGGAGAGGGGCGAAGGATGAGGCGGGTATGAGAATTATCGGGTTATTAGTACCTTTTTCTTAACCCCGTTGATTTCAACCATATAGATACCTCTCGGTAATCTTATCCTTGCGTATCCATCAACCTTATAAGTCCTATAAAGCGTTCCGCTCGCCTGATATATCTTGGCGATACCGTTAAATCCTTCTATCTCCACAGCACCATCTTTTACATAGATATTCGCCTTTGGTTTAGGTTTTTCGGTTACGGATAATCCGTCATCGTATCCCAATACGGCCGATGGACATTCCCATTCATTGGTAACGCACGATGCGTCACCCAACACTATCATTAGGCTTGTATTGGTTTTTCTTGCGACCACTATATCACTCGTTACAGCGTAAGGTGCGGCTCCGCTTCCAGTCCATACTCTACCGGACCAACCATTGGAGGCTGACCATGCCACAGGTTGTATGCACGCCGTTATGACATCGTTTATGCCATCACCATTTATATCTGCTATTGTAGGAGCACCTCTACCTTCGGTGGATTCCGTAAATGTGGCTATCAACGAACCGTCTATACCACTCAAAACCGTAAATGTTCCTGAGCATCCGCTGAAATTGTTGAGTACTATATCAGGATATGGATCTCCGTTTAACCTTCCAACTGCGCCTGCGGTGTTGCTCGTTACCGCTCTTTGCCATAACATTCCCACGCCATGTTTGAACACGGCCACGCAGGACGCGCCTCTTGATATAAGCTCGTCCTTTCCATCAAGATCAACATCAGATGCCATAAGCACGGACGCCTGCCATGAACCTGGACCGTATTCACCGCTGATCATATTTCCCGGAAAAGCGCAAGGCATAGACCAGGACCACTCAAACGCTCCATTGATGGCTGTGCGGCAGTTTATGGTGTTATTAGCCAAGGGGAAGCACACTTCCAAGGTGGCATCCCCATCAAAATCTCCAAGAACGGGTGTTCCCACGTTTGATCCCAGATTCACAGCCCAGTTTTCAGCGTATCCACCTGAATTACCATTAACCGAAATAGCCCAACCTCCCATACCCCTGTATATTTCGGGATTGCCATCTCCATTCACATCCGCTATGGTTAGATTTGAATGCCACTCACTTTCAGACCTTCTGTAAATCTCTCCACAGGAAAAGTTAGCCTTTGTAAAGTATCCATCAACATTCCCCCAAGTGTCCGTCTCCGTAAGGGGACAATATACGGCTCCATTCGCCCCTATAACGCAATCTCCGGCCGCTTGATCAGGCCAAAATGTGTTATCGCAGATGACCCCACCTCCCGATGTTAGCCATACATTTGGAGCACCATCAAACGCTCCCCTATCATCACCCGTGTAGAATATCTCCGCAACGCCATCACCATTCCTATCAGCGGTGGTAACGAATATATATGAATCGTTAGGATCCGTGTGATCCCATTGCTTAACTACGGATGCGGGTGCGGTGCATCTCCAAGGGGCCTTAGCCGTCTTCTTGTAATCGTGTCTTCCTTGGCGCCAATCGGGATCCAAAGGTGAATAAACCTGCGCAAATACCCTACCCGCTACAAATAACGCCAATATTATCACTAACTTTTTCATAGCTACGAATATTATAAAGTCAGTGAGTTTGCCAAGATTGTTGGCAACTACCTTATGAAATCTTCAAGTTTCATATCAATTAAAGTTTTTATAAGTGCAGATAGATTTTTATCCGAGGGATAACCGCTGAACTTGGGTATAGGCTCATTGAAACCCAACAAACGGTTTAGACTTAACATTTCTATCTCCCTAAGATACTTGGCGAATATTGATGATAGCGCCACCTGACCGAATTTTTTATCCGCTCCCTTTACAAACATCAGAACTCTACCATCGCGCGAATATACAAGTTCCCCCACCTTTTCCCATCCCTTGAGAAATCTTGAATAATCTTTGTATCCACCCGCCAAACCTGCTATGATCCTTTCACCTTTTAAATGATGCGCTATCCTACATATAGCTTCGGCATCCTTCTTAAAGCGATTTTTTCTAAGATGTTTGGCAGGCACCCTTATAGGTACCAAGTTTATCACCTTAAAAGGCAAGGGAATAATTTCACCTCCAAATGCTGGTATATTTACATTATCCAAAAAATCTTCGCAAGAACCGAAAAAATACGAAAACATACTTCGTGCATCGTTGAAGTTCAAATTCAATGAATCAAACACCGATAAAACCATATCCTCCGCGAGTTTATAGCTGCTTAAACTCCTACGAAACACCTCTTTGCTCTCTTTGATACCTATTATTTCACCTTCAACATCCACTCCCACCACAAATAAAGAACCGACCTTAGGTCCAAGGCCTGCCTCATCAATCCCCGAAGAAATCCTCATAATCCGGATTCATATATTTTTCAACCGCCCGTGAATAGTTTTCCAGAAGTTCCCTCCACCTGCTTCTGTTTATCACCTTAGCGAATACGTAGGCTCCATAGATTTGACCGGCGTGAAAGGCTGTTGCCACACCGAGTGAGGCCAGCGCGGGTATATTTCTGTTTTCCTTAAACTTATAATAAGCGCTGAGTACGTAAAACCCTCCCGCCATGAACAATCCCATAAAAGCCGTCCCTTTATCACCTAAGTAATACCTTCCAAGTCCGGGAATGATTGATAATGCCGCCGCCTTGGTGGGAGATTTCAGCTCGGGATCATTTATATATCTTTCCAAGACGGTACCTTCAACTATCCTTTTAGCCTCCCTCCAATCGCCCTCCTGCAACTTCATCCATGCCATTAAAGATTTCTTTTGAACGGAATTATCGGGCATTTCGGAAAGTTCCTCGTAAAATTTAAATGTATCTCCACGATAAAGATATATCTTCGCAAGCTCATAATGCGCCCATACGCTTCCCCTTCTCTTTTCCCGTATGTGCTTTTTAAATATATTTTCTGCAAAGTCCAAAAGATTGGCCATCTTATACGAATATCCGACCATAAAGTGCGCATAATCAACGGAATCGCTGTTTGGAAATAATGTTATAAACCTTAAAAACTCCAAGGCTGCTTCCCTATACTTACCCTCGGAATATAAATCCTCAGCGAAGGAAAATATCTGTTCAGGTCTCACCTGAACCTGAGCCAAGATCCAAAACATTTGCGGGAATTCTAAGGCGGAAATTTTTCAATGGTAGCGGGTTGTCAGTTGGGAAAGGGCAAGCGTGCAAGGGGAGGAAAAACTGATAGAAGTATGTATGAAAGCGATATAAGACTGTTTCCTCGCATGAGGTATCTTGCTCTTTCCGTATGGGTACGTTCTCCAAGTATTAACGGAGTAGGCTGAGATACTTTCTTATCGGATCTTTCATTTACTTCCCCTTCGGTTTATAAACGGCCTCAACATTCAGCTCAACCTCCACCTCCTTGCCGACAACTAAACCTCCCGTTTCTAAGACCTTATTCCAGCTTATACCAAAATCAAACCTATTTATTTTGAACTTCGCTTCTACACCTACGCGGAGATTCCCCCAGGGATCCTTTATAGGTCCGTAAAACTTGAAGGGAAAAGAAATTCTTTTGGTAATACCTTTTATGGTGAGATCCGCATCGGCCCACCATTCATTTCCCTTTTTGTATATCTTCTTAACAGCGAGTTTCATTTTGGGATATTTTTCAACGTTGAAGAAATCTGAACTACGAAGATGTTCATCTCTCTTTTTATTTCGCGTATCTATACTTGCTACATTCACCCACCCTTCGGCTTTGCTGTTGATTATATTACTCGTATCAAAATCTATCCATCCTCCGAACTCGTGAAATGTGCCTATCACCGTTGATACCATCATATGACGCACTTTGAATGTGATTGATGTATGAGCGCGATCCACCATAAATCTTATGATTTCACCCTTGATCGTTATAGGAAATATCCCAATAAGTGCGCTACAAACCCATATCATCCTTTTCATAAGTTTTATATTCTTATGCTGAAAACTCTCCAGCGAATAAATTTTATGCCACCGACCAAACGCCTCGTCAAAGCGTTTTTCAACCTTATAATATCGGTTGATGATGGTATTTGTATTATCCTACTGGGCGCTTGTAAAACCGGAAAGTGAGAAGGTTGATGCTACAAAGCTCATAAACGCAGGCATAAGGATATACGAGTATGTTCCGAACTACGGGTACATATCCTATATACCGAGTGGGTTAAAACTCAAAGGGGTAAAGATTCAAGATATACCTGTGAGTTTGAAGGTTTCAAAGCTCATATACGAGGGAAAGTTTGATGATGCCAAGGATGGAGGATTGGTTGAACTCCTAGTCGTAGGATTTCCGGATGCCGATAAAACCAAACTGGAACTTGATATAAGGAGGTTGGGATATGAACCCGTGCCTTTTGAGGATGTTCCAAGGTTCAAGGTCTTGGTGCCTGAGGATGAGGTTATTTATTTCGCTGAAAGTATAGCCTCCCTTCCTTATGTCGTAAGGGTTGAACCTTATTATAAAAATTACCTTTGGAACAGGAACACCCGTTGGTCCTTCCAGACTCATACCTTCGGGGATTCCTTGGTCTGGGCTCATGGTCTTCACGGCGAGGGTGAGATAATAGGGATAATGGATACGGGCTTGGATTATTATTCATGCTTTTTCAGAGATAGTTCGGTCATCATGCCCGGACCTACCCATAGAAAAGTGGTGAATTACAGACAGCTATCCTCATCTGCGGATGATTTCGCCACATGCACTTCATCCCATGGAACGCATGTGTCAGGTACCGCAGCTGGAGATCCCGATACCACGGGTATATTCCTGGATTTTAGAGGTATGGCTTATAAGGCGAAGATCACCTTTGGAGATGCGGGAGGTCCATCGTGTGGAAGCTGTATGTCGGTTTGCTATTCTTACAGTCTTCAAACGATATACGGTTGGTTTTATAACGATGGGGCGAGGATAATAAGCAATTCTTGGGGATCAAATATAAATTACTATACGACAGGTGCGAGGGATGCCGATCAGGTCATGTGGGACCGTAAAGATGTGCTCATACTTTTTGCCGCAGGGAACAACAGTTCCGCCTCATCTTATGAGGATGGGACCGTAGGTTCTCCGGCCGTGGCGAAAAATATATTAACCGTAGGTGCTACGGGTACATTCACAACACCAACACCCAACGATGAGATCAGGGCTTGGTATTCAAGCCAAGGTCCCACTTATGATGGAAGGATAAAGCCTGATGTTATGATACCCGGGGGTGATGATCGTTTCAATCCGAGATGGATAACCTCGGCGAGAAACAGAACGGATAGGACATACTCCTGCGCCGTAGTCGGCACCTACTTTGAGGGGACATCTATGGCCACGCCCGCCGCAGCTGGAGCCGCCGCCATAGTTAGGCAGTACTATCGTGAGGGATGGTATCCGACGGGTTCTCCTGTATCTTCCAACGCCTTCAATCCTCAAGGTTCTCTGATCAAAGCCACACTTATAGCCTCCGCGGAAAGGTTGCTGAATGAGAACCCTCCACCCAACGGGGCGGTTGGATGGGGTAGGATAAACCTCAAAAGGGCGCTATTCTTCTCGGATATGACGGACAAGCACAGACTCTTCGTCGTTGATGACAGTGTGGGCGTTCAGTCGGGCGCAACTGAAACCTATACGGTACCCGTTGGATGCTCAACACCCTCAACATCACCTTACTTTAAGGTCGTCTTAGCATGGACGGATGCCCCTGGAACAACATTGCAGAACGATCTTGATCTTGAAGTTGTGGCACCCGATGGGACGATTTATAAAGGTAATAAGTTTGACTCCTCGGGTCATTCCATACCCAACCCTACGGGACCATCGGATTATGTTAATAATGTTGAGGTGGTTTATGTTGAGAATGCTCCGAGAGGTTTCTGGACGGTAAGGGTCATAGGCAGAAGTATGAACAATCCCAAACCGGGAGGCCAGCCTTACAGCCTAGTTGCGATTGATGGTGGCCCCTGCGGGAACAACGATCCTCTCGGTGTTTCAGAGATGCCGATAGCCCTAAAAGCATCAAAGGGATACGCCTTTTCAGTTAAAGACGGCACGATCATCTTTTCAGAGGAAGGCGAAGTATATACGGTATCCGGGAGATTCATAGGAAAGTTTAAAGCGGGTGATAAGGTGAAACTCAGGAAGGGTATATACTTTATAAGTGTCGGTGAAAGGATGCATAAGGTCATCGTGAGATAGTGATTCTGTTCGTTGGTGGT
Source organism: Caldifarciminota bacterium (assembly GCA_015492295.1). Taxonomy (GTDB): domain Bacteria; phylum Hydrothermota; class Hydrothermia; order LBFQ01; family LBFQ01; genus Caldipriscus. The sequence goes on along the minus strand of WGFI01000069.1, from coordinate 6,132 downwards.
AGAGGGGGAGGTGTAGGGAAATTTTTAGGTTTGTTGGAAAGGGAAGGGTTTGATGTTTGGTATTACGGTGAGGAGTTTCCAAAGCTTAGGGATAAATACGATGTGGTGGTCATAAACGGGTATATACCCGATTTTGATTTTGAGGTTTTCAAAGGGGCGAAGAAGTTTTTCTTCTTTCACGGACTAAGGGAGTTATCAAGGAGGATGGTTCTGGGAAAGAGAGAGTACAATCCTCTCAGATTATACAAACTGAGAAAATTCAAAATTTGGCTTAGGAATTTTGATGATTTCTTAGCTCCCTCTTTCTCAATGGCCGAGATATGCAGAAATATATATGGAGTATATCCGAAAGTTGTGCATTTGGGTTTGGATTTTAAAACTATGGAGAAGATTCCACTTAAAGAGAGGAAGAAGGCGGTTTTATGGGTGGGTAGGGATGCATGGATAAAAGGATTTGAGAGATTTAAAAGACTCGTGGATATGATTGACTTTGAAGGATGGGTAGTGGGTCTTGAATGTAAGGATGACGATAAACTCAGGTTTTTCGGATATGTGGATAACCTATACGAGATATACCAATCCGTGAGCGCTACCGTGATAACATCCTATTATGAATCCTTTTCCTACACCACCTTGGAAAGTCTATATTATGAGACACCGGTATTCGTCCTGAAATCCGCTTCTGGAAGTTGGGAGATTTTGCAGATGTTGGGTTTATATGAATATGGATTTGATAGATTGGAAGATATGGCAGCAGGTATAAGACTCAGAACGAAACCTGTAAAGGTGAATCTTGAATATTTCAGCATAGAGAGAAGTATAGAGAGACTGGTGAAAATATTTTCAACCGTATAATACATTATATGAGTGATGTCGCTTTATTATTTTTGAGATTGGTGGTTTCATTGTCCATGTTAATGGGGCATGGCATCGGTAAGGTTCTGAATCCATCGGGTTATGTAAATTTCATTGAAGCGATTTTTAAGTGGGGACCATTGTCTCCATTTTTGGCGTATATGAGCATTCTGGCCGAGACATTGTTTCAGGTCCTCATACTTTTGGGTCTTTTTACGAGAATATCTTCCTTGATATCCGCTATAAATATGTTCGTCGCCGTTTTTGTATTTCATATATTCATCAGGGGTGATGAGTTTTCAGGTTTTGAAAAACCCTTGCTCTATATGACGATCTACATCTTTCTAACGCTCGCCGGCGCAGGAAAGTATTCCATTGATGAGATCATCAGAAGGAGATGATATTTTACATCTATACACCCCAATTGCATCTGAAAAATTATGGGGATTACATTTATCCCGTGATAGATAGGGGTGTTTATCCTTATGAGAGGGAGGTACCGTATATACCCAATTATTTTGCCGATTTGTACATTGGGGAGAGGGATGTGAGGAGCGTAAGATTGCAGGTTTTGGAAGCCGAAACTTTGAAATTGCAAAGGATCGTATATCCTTCACAGGGGTTTATTCCCGTTGATGGAAGTGCAAAGACTTATGATTCAATTAAACCGGAATATTCAGGGGATTATGGATACTTCGGCGTAAAAGCCTGGAATGTAAAAGGTTATAGGTTGTTTATGCTTCTTTCGGTATTCAAGTATATTCCTTCTGAAAGTCTTCTCATATATGCCAGGAAAATAAAGATTTCCGTTGATCCGGAAAGTGGCAGATTTCCAAGCATAAGGGAATATCCGATTAAGGGGAGGTACGATCTCCTGTTAATATACCCCGATCACTTCATGGGAGGTGCGGTTAAGAGATTTATTGACTTTAAGAAAAAGTTCGCCATAAGGGTTTTGGCCGTTAAGGTATCGGAATCGGATAATTTCTACGGGAGGGATAGGGCAGAAAGGATAAGGAACATGATAAAGTACTATCATTTTAACTACGGTATCAGATGGGTTTTCTTGGTTGGGGACAAGGATATGATACCCATTAGGTACGCGAAGATGTACTCGGATTTCCTTTATGGCAACGAAATACCGACGGACCTTTATTATGCGGATCTTGATGGTGATTGGGATGGGAATGGGAACGGAATATTCGGTGAAGTTGGAGACAGCTTGGATTTAATAGCGGATGTGTATGTAGGTAGGTTGCCGGTTAATGATGAGAATCTGTTCTACAGATACATAGATCTTTTGGAAGGTTATTACGATTTTTCACCAAGAAACTTGAGAATCTTTGCCCTGGGTACGGATCTCTTTTCAGGGGGGGGAAACGAGGGCATGGATGCTATAAATTACATGTTTTCAAATTTGCCGAGCGCATTTTACCTATCAAAGGATTCCTTAATTGATTTGGCATCTTTCCTTCAAAGGTTGAGGGAGAATTTCTTCATAACCGTTGTCGTTCATGGGAGTTTCCAGCATTTTGTTCTTGGAAGGGGATATTACACCATATATACTGCCGATACGCAGAACATAAATTCACCCGTATTTTTAAATATCATAGATTGCAACAACGGTGCTTTGGATAAACCTTCGCTCGTGAAGTTCATATTCAATAATGGGAATTCAGGTGTGATTTTTGTGAGAGCCACGAGTCGCTTAAACTCACCCGGCTTTTCCTCTTATGTTGATAAGATATTTATAGATTCGGTTTTTTCGGGAATGAGCGTTGGGGAAGCGTTTTACAAGTCTTTGAACGGATTCGTACCGAGTGCCGGCGGTGATAACATTTACAGATACCTTTTATTTGGATATGTATTGTATGGGGATCCTTCCGCGATTCTATGGTCCAACACACCTACGATTCTGAACCATACCATAAATTGGCCTGACAGCACTTATGGTTCAATATCCATTCTGTGCGAAAGGGATTGCAGGGTTCTTATGGGAGACAACATATCCTTCGTTTCAGATGGGAGCTTGTACGATTTCACAGGAGTTTTCCCCTCAAGATTAAGCGTGTATATGTTCAAGCCAAACAGGTACCCTGTGAGTTATCAAAGAGTATTAAACGGTCCTTATATAACCGCCCAATTGAATAGAAGGATCCTCCCTGTGGGTGAGACGATATATGTGAAGGCAGCTCTGCGGAATTCGGGTAATAGACCTTTCGCGGATACGATTTATATATCGGGAATATACGATACGACATTTTTCGCCAACATCCTACCCGGGCATAATATCAGTATAAATATACCCGTGTATTCCGATTATCCTTCGGATACCCTTCTAATTGCGATGTACGATACCTTCCGTATTTCGTTCCTTGAAAGTTATCCCACCGTCCTCCTATCCCCTTATGGAACATGGATCATAAATCCTTACAACTTCAACACGGACACATTTTATATCAATGGAAACCCTTACATTCTCCCACCAAACGGATATATAAATCTTCCTTATGATACCGTTATATTCTCCTATCGCGGCATAACCGACACCTTCCTATTCTCAACCATTGATACTCCAAGATATTATGTAAAACCTTTGGAGAATGGGATAAGAATCGTCTCAAGCGATACATTTATGGTTTTTAGGTCCTATGATGGAAATGCTTTGCATCCTTTAACCCTGAGACCCGTAAGTGGATTCTATGATATAACTAATTCGGGGGGTTCGGTTGCATTGTTTAAAGTTTCCGCGCATCTGGCATCATCACCTATATGGATAGAGCCCAAGGGGTACCCCCGTAAGGTGTGGAGTAGGAGAATAAGAGGTGTAGGAAACACATCACCCATATATTACAACGACGGAATTTATGTTTCTTCCAAGGAGTTCTTATATAAACTATCTTTAGATGGGAGGGTGATTGATAGCACGAATCTTTCGGGTGAGGTTTGGGATAATATCGCCGTGGGTGATGGCCTCTTGGGTGTGGTATCAATTGACGGTAAGTTTTCAATATACGATACGAATTTCAGGCTAATAAAGGCATATAACATCCCTATGTACCCCACGATGTCCCAGGTTGCTTATTATGATGGTAAGTTCTTCATTGCTTCCTTGAAGAATCTCCTTATGTGCGATACCTCGCTATGCGATACGATATTTACCGACAGTTTGGAATATGTTAAATCGTTCTCCATTAGACCGAATGGAGAGATCTTTGTGCTGGCTGGAAGGAACCTTTATAGGTGTTCTCCGATTCCGCTTATCTACTGAAAACCTTCCCGGAGGATGTTAAACAGGTTTCTACCACAAATGAAGATATTTTCGTTTTAAGTAATTCAAGGATTTACGATATTGTCCTTGACACATCGTTGTATGTGGGTATTTCTGATGGATATATGGGTATATTGAAGAACGGCGATTTTGCGGTATCCCTATCAAAGGGCATATACATCAACACTTTCACTATAAATGATCTATGGAGTACGGCATACTATAACCAACCTCTATGCGCCTACATTGACAGCACGGAGACCTGCTTTTTCGGATCGGCGGAAGGATGGATCTACGCTTATGACATATACGGAAACAAAATCCCCTATTCCCCATTTGATGTGGGTGTGTGGCCCGGTAAATCCTATCAACTCTTTGAAAGATCAGGGAAAATATACTTAGTTTTAGCGGATTCTTGGGAGGTTAAACTGTATGAACTCGGCAAAGGTACAACTTCTGGATATTGGTATGCCCCTGATGGGAACATAGCGAGAACGAATTACTTGGACAGAGGTGCGGTAAATGTATATGAGAGCAGGAAGCTACCAAAACCTTGCTTCAAAGTTATGAAGGAAGGTGTAAATTTACTATGCGGTGGAGAGATCTATGATATATCTGGAAGGAGGGTATTTAAGGGTAAGGGTTTATTCAAGCGTAGGGGGGTCTTCTTCATTAAAGTGGGGAAATTTGTAAAGAAGGTCATAATTCATCCATAGAATATTCATTATATGGTTTGGTTTATAACGATCACGAGTATTCGCGATACTTTAAGTGAAATACCCGCCGACGCCTTGGAAAAATTTAAAATTTGGAAAGAAATAAAGATATAGAGATAAGGAAAATGCAAGGAAATAACGAACTAAAAATACTATCTAAAAAACTAAGAGAAATATTTGATAATGTCTATGACAGACTAAAAAAAAGGGATCTGACGGATAGAACCTTAGATAATGAAGTATTAGATATTCTAAAAAAATTTGAAATTTCAGAAGAAAAATTAGAAATAAAATTCTCAGAGCCAAGAGATAGTATCTACAGAGCGGAAGCAGGAAGAACACCTTATGATTTGTTATGTTTTGGAAAGATCAACTGGAAGAAATTTATGATATTTATAAACAACAAATTTGGTGATCTGCATAGTGGCGCCCGAAATGATATAACTACATATAATAACCTTCTCAGATTGTATTTAGGTATCTCTAAACAGAGATTAACTTCCAAAATAACTATTGATGGAGATTTAATTTATAAAAGAGTATCGGGTGAGGAAATAGTCTCCTATGCTGTATTTGTAGTTGATAATAAAAAAAGAGGTGCGAAATTTTTCTTGTTAGAGGAGATTAAAGATAGTTTTTATGTTAATCCAAGAAATACTATGTTCCAAATTAAATATTCTCCCCTACTTGGAGAACCTATTGATTACTATTCGTTTTGTATCAATCTAATTGATGCCATTCTTGTGGCTCTTAATAAAAGCTTAAATGCAACAAAAACTGAGATTATTGTTTTAAGTAAAATTAAAGAGGAGATAACAGGAATAAAAAGGAGGTATAAAGGTGAAGACAGTCAATAAAATAGGCTTTGTTGAAACTCCTCCTGAGATAGCAGCTCTAATGGTTGAATTATGCACTATTGATAAAGATGCATTTGTTCTTGATGCTGGATGTGGCAGAGGTATTTTTCTTCAAGCATTAAAAAATAAAGGATACAAAAATGTGTATGGAATAGAGATTGATAAAGATCTATACGAATATTGTTATAATAAATTTGGGAAGGAGTTTAAAATAATATTAGGAGATTTCTTAACTTACGATTTCAATCGGAAATTTGATATAATTATTGGGAATCCTCCATATGTTCATTTCAATCAACTACCTTCTGAAATAGCAAATATTGTAAAAAAAATAATAAAAACAAGTGAAGGAGACATATACTATGCATTCATCATTAAATCAATTTCGCTACTTAAATATGGAGGAGAACTCATATATATTGTTCCATATCAT
>WGFI01000068.1 GCA_015492295.1 Caldifarciminota bacterium | reverse complement strand
GTTTATATACCGAGCATTGTGGCTCCTAGGGCAGACTTTCAACCCATCTATGGTCTAGAATTTTCAATATGGCCTGCCATTGGCTCCACCGATTCGTGCGCTACTTTTGAGGTAGGGCCGATTTACTTGAAATGAAATTTTATTCCACAATAGAATATCTCTATGGAGATTTTGAATCGCATTGATTCGGAAAAATACAATCAACTTATTGAATTCTTGGCTTTTCTGAGCATTTACGATGATGATAAGAGAATGAAAGTTTTCAAGGAAATTATAAAGAGATGCGACATGAAGGGGAAGGTTGTGGCTGAACTCGGCGCGGGATTCGGAGAATTTACAAAATTCATAATTGAGTTAGGTGCAAAAAGGGTGTATGCGGTAGAGATAAATCCATATATGCTAACGATACTACGAAAAAAGTTGAAAAATATCAACAATGTGAGAATTGTGGAAGGTGATGCTTTAAATTTTGTTCCGGAGGAGGATATAAATATCGTAATTCACGATTTTTTCGGGCCACTACTTTACGACGAATCCCTTTATGTTCTTGATAACTTGAAGTTTAAGCCTAAGATAGTCATACCTAATGAGGGTTTATTAAAGTGTGGCACTATAAAGTTAAGTGAGATAAACGATCCCACTGTGGATAGAGATGTAATTGAAACTTTGGAAGGGGTGCTGATAGCGGATCTGTTTGATTATTACCAGAAACCTGAGAAATCTTATACGGTCGCCAAATGGAAATATGGCGAAGGTTTAAAGATGTATGAAGTTGAATTGAAGGATGAAGGTGAAGTTTTGGTATTTTGGCTTGAAATATATCATGACGGTGAGTTTTTATGCTCATCTTATGAATGTATCAATTGGCCATTGGTATGGACTTATCGTAGGGGAGACAGGTTCAAAATCTTCTTTGAATGGAATGGAGAGTTTTCGGATGTAATTTTCACTTGGATTTGATCACTGGAACTTTAACATAGATTTTAACCTTTCAATGTTCATCCTCGCTTTAACATGATTTGGATCATATCTCAAAACCTCCATCCATAGCTGATAGGCTTTATCATAATCCCCCTTCTGATACGCATCAAGCCCCAAGATGTACAATTTATCCAGCATCTCTTTTGATACTTTCTTAGGTTTTGAGCTTGATAACCTCTTTAATAAATTTTTGGCTTTTTGTGTGTTGAAATATTCCAAGGATTCCCTCAGTTTAGATATTGCCATGAGCGTATCTCCCTTGTTTAAATAGGATAAAGATTCATCGTACAAAAGGTTTGCCCTGACTTTCCTCAGTCTCAGAACTTTCTTTCTCATTTTCAAAACATTTTCATCCGCAGGTTCCTCACGATACGCGATACTTATCAATTTCCACGCTTTCAAGTATCTCCCAAATTTTATCAAGGTCTTAGCTTCCGATAAGATGTCATACACATATTTTTTCCTCAGACTATCAACATAATTTATGAACTTTCCAAGAAGTGGGGAACGTTTCCTACGATACTCCGCTTTAAGTATCAACAAGGCTTCCCTAAACCTGTTGGAAGATATGAGATTTAAGGCCTTTTCTATTCTTTTTGATCCCAACCTTTTTACCTCACTTAATATGATCTCCTTACGGATTTTATCAATTTCGGTTTTTACATCTTCATACCCCATCTTAGACGCCAGAGTGTCGCATCTGCTGAGATATATCAATGCCATGGATGAATGTCCTCCTTTTATCAAAAGTTTGACGCTATCCATGCATACTCTAAGAAGTTTTTTAAGGACGCTATCTCTGAAAGCTAGAATTTTGTTCTCGTAACTCGTATCGGGTGCCCAAATCACAGCCATGTTTAACAGATGCATTGCCCCCTCATAATCATCATATTTAAAGCTCGTTTTTGCCTGATTAAACAGATATTCGGCCATCTTTTTATCCGTATTTGATTCGCTTAAAACGACCACTATGGAGGTATCATTCTCTATATTTACCTCGCCTTCAAAGGTATAATAATCTTTCTTTAAAACCCTGAATTTCCTTCTTCCTTCTTTAATTCCATGTAGTATAACCTCCCCCATACTATCGGATCTTAGTACGACATCACCGAATATAATCGTAGAGGAAGCCAAAGGTTTTCCTTCCACATCAATCACCTTGATTTTAATGTTATGACGATGTTTATATAAGGGTTGGGTATAGGATAGATTTATCCATATGGATAAATCGGGTTTCAATAGGACATCCCAATAATCAGGCCAAGCCGAACCGTATCTAACATCGGGATAATTTCCCAAACCGATGAGATGTTCATAAGATAGGGATAGTTTCAAGTTTTCAAGGGTGTAAGATAGACCCAAGTTAAACCATTTAGGACCGCCCAACTCAGAAAAATTACCTATGAATACCCTTATATTTCCAAGGTATAAAGTCGCAAGGCCCGTAAAGTTCAGATCAAGATCCGCTCCTCCGAAATAAGCGCCCATATCCAGCGAACCTATGCCTTTTCTAAGGGAAAATATCCCCCCGAATCCGAAGTGATCAGGTTCATTGAATACCCTCACCAAACCTCTTGAAAATTTGTATCTTTCCCTCGTATCCCTTACGGGTTGGGTAAGGGTCTCCTGTCGCACCGTGGGACCATAAAAACCAAACAAACCCAAGGCTATATTATGGAACTTATAGGAAGATTTTAGCGTCAGTGTTGGATTCCCTAAGCCGTACGCATAATATACCTCGTTAGCATCCAATAGATTTATTTGATCATACTTCACGGGAAGTGAGAATCCGAGCTCAAAGAATTTATAAGATAATCCCAAGGATGCGTAGAGACTCGAGAAAAATGTTCTGAAACGGGCATTGGGTAGTTCCATAGGTAGGTAAGAGTACGCGTTTCTATCCTCGGTGTAATCGTATCCTATATGTAGGTTAGGTAAGGATATAAGGAGTGTGGGTTTTTGGAATATGAAAGCCGTTTGATATACATACAAACCCCCTAAACCCCATATATTAACCGCCCCTACGATGAATATCATCTGAGAATTATATGTTTGAACACACCTTCAAGTTTTCCATTTTTGTAAATAGCTATCATATAAACACCCTTACCATCAAACCTTACCTTCCTCTCACCCTTTACATCAATCTCGGAAACCTTTCTACCTACCGCTGAGTATATCCTCACCTTTATGTTCTCACCCTTGATCACCAAAGCATCCCTCAGGGTTCTTATCTTTGCGCTTCCCACTGCGATCTCCCTCACTCCAAGCTCATTATCACCTCCCAACGGGCAAGGTCCAAGACCACCGGAAACAACGACCGCAAAGGGTTGAGGTCCATTGGGAACATTGAAACCCTTAACCTTTATCCTGAATGTTCCTGTAAGTCCTTTTACTCTAACGAGTTCCCAAGTGTTTGCCCTGTCATGAGGTATGGTATTATCGTTCGGTGTAAGGTTATCCGCCCCAGTTGTAGGAGCGTTTCCTATGAAAGTCTCGCCTCCCGGACCTATCACCGTAAGATCAAGATCATTGACCAAGCAACCTCCACCGCTTGCGCAGTTCGTGGAACCCCTGAAATCGCTCCAAGAGAGCACAAAGCGGGTTACCATATGAGGATTACATATATCAACGGTATATTCAACGCTGTCTCCCGTGTTTAAGCCCGTTGTATTATCAACGAACCAGAGTCTGGACTTTCTTTCATCTGACGAATCTGCCAGAGAATTCCACTGATCCTCGGGGGAGAAGTACATAAAGTTATCAAGGACGAACCTACCCGCCCCCTCATTTCCATTAGGAACATTTGTATTTCCTGCGGAGAATTCATTTCCGAAACTTACATCGTTGTCATGGGCGACGGGTAAGGCCGATGCCAATAAAGATGCCCTTACCAACGCCGCGGATGGATTATGGGAAGGGGCAGAGTTTCTAGTTCCGTTTCCGTACCATCCTTCCTTATAGTATTGCCTTATGAGTATAGCACCTCCGGCGGTTGCAGGCGTCGCCATGGATGTGCCCATCCACCACCAAGCGGTAGTTATACCACACGCCGTATTACCCCAAGCGGAATATGTGGTATCCCCTATCGCCAATATATCATTGCCGAATCTGCCGCTCGGGAAACTCCCGTAGGCACTCCAACCCATCTTAGCATCAACCGCCCTTCCCATAGCTCCCACGGTTATATCGCTCTTCGCCGTTGCGGGATCCGAGGGTGTTCTACTACATCCTGGATTGCATCCATCATCACCATGGTTTCCCGCTGCAAAAACCACAACCATATCGGGATTGTTCCATACGAAGTTATCTATGGTGCGAGCGTCGGTATTGTAATCGGAGGGGGCACAGCGGGTGGTAAAGAAACCACATATATATCCCCATGAGTTCGTATGCACCCGAGCACCCCTTGAATAGGCGTCGGTTAAAACCGTATTGAAACCTGCACCTCCTCCACCCAAAGGTGTTTGAGAGATCAATCTCGCCATATAGGCCAAACCTCTATAAGGATATCTTGATGCAGGCGTTACATCGCTCCCACCAACGGCCGTTCCAGCCGTATGGGTACCATGGCAACCTGTACCGGGATTCGTATTACAATTGGTTCCAGGAGGCAAACTGGCAACTCCGCAACCTCCACCACCATAATCGCATAAAGTGACTATCTTAGGCTGACCTAAAACATTTCCTGAAAAGAAACAGTGGTTTTTATCAAGTCCATCGTCGTTATGCCCGAGTATCTCCCCTTCGCCGTGTAATCCCTTCATCCATACTATGGTATCAAGTGGATTGGTTGATGTTTCAACATCAAAGAAGTATCCCGCCTGATGCGTTACTGCCTTTCTATTGTTCCAGTTTGTTATAGGATGTCTAAACTCTACAAATAAAACCTCATCGTAATTGATGAAACTCTCTATTTCTTCAACACTTCCCGATATTTCAATGTACGGGTTTGAGGGATCCTCACCCCGAATGACCAAGCCCCTTCTTAAAATCTCCTTCTTTACAACATTGGCCTCATCCGGACTCGCAAGAACCAACCTCGCGACATATTTGCCGTTCTCGGTGTAATAGCAGCCGTTTTTGATCTTCTCCTTATAAAACTTTGGGAGTTTGTACTCCGGCTTTATCGGTACGATGCGGGCTACATAAGGCTTTTTGAGAGCCTCCCTTAAAGATTGAACTGGCCCAGATACCACGAAGGCGTATTTTGGCATATAGTCGTAGAACCTTATACCCATAGATCCCAGCTCCTTCTTATACCTCGGATATACGGGACCCTTGAATTGAAGCACATGGTATTTAGCGTTTGTTATTTGGGTCCCTTCAACCACCTTATGCCCATTTATCCATAAAGGAGGATAAGATAACAACCACATCATACACCATATATTTTATGGATGAAAGATTTCCCGTGTCAAGTGTCCGCCTTAGAATAGCAAACTATGAAAAAAATCATACTCTCGGGTATGAGACCCACGGGAAGAATGCACATAGGACATTTGAAGGGTGTTTTGGAGAATTGGGTTTCCTTACAGGATGATTACAACTGTTATTTTGAGATTGCGGATTGGCATGCATTGACGGATGATCCCACCATAAATAAGGAAGTTCAGAGAAATGTGATTGATATGGTAAAGGATTGGTTGTCCGTTGGTATAGATCCTAAAAAATCGGTGATATTCCGCCAATCTTTGGTGCCTCAACATGCCGAATTGCATTTAGCCTTCTCAATGCTCGTATCAGTAAATAGGCTTTTGAGGAATCCGACATTCAAGGAGAAGGTCGCCGATGTAAGGAAAAAAAAGAGTGAAACAAAGATAAGTTTAAACCTTGAAGGTCTTAAGGTGGAAAGCGAGATAGAAAGTATAGTTGATTATCTAAGGTCCGAGGATGCTAAGGAGGCGAATAGAATGCTTAAAAGTGTCATAGGAAGGATAAAGGAAGAGGTTATGGAAAGGTTATCGGTCGTTGATACCTATGAGGGTTATATACCCCCTGAGATATCTTATGGGCTTCTCGGTTATCCCGTTCTTCAAGCGGCGGATATATTGCTTTACAAAGGTGAGGTCGTTCCCATAGGGGAGGATCAACTTCCACATCTTGAATTAACGAGGGAGATAGCAAGGGATTTTAACAGGATTTATGGCGATATCTTTCCGGTACCCGAACCCCTATTAACATCAATTCCTAAGATACTCGGAACGGATGGAAGAAAGATGTCAAAATCTTACAATAACGCGATATTTATCTCGGACTCACCTGAGACCATAAGAAACAAAGTGTATAAGAGCATAACTGACCCCATGAAGATAAGGAAGAACGATCCGGGAAGGCCTGAAATATGTCCGGTGTTTTATATGCACAAAGCATTCAATGGTGAGGGATATATGCAGATAGAGGAGGATTGCAGGAAGGGTATCTTGGGTTGCGTTGAATGTAAAAGGAGAATAACCGAAATCATGGCGGAATCGCTTGAAAGTTATAGAAAGAAATCCGAGAACCTTAAAGATGATGTGGTCGTAGAGATAATAAAGGAAGGATCTAAAAAAGCGCGGGAAAGGGCGGAAGAGACGATGAGTGAGGTTAGGAGGTGTATATGGAACTTTTAATTCGGTTCTTTAACGAGTTTGTTCCCAATCATCCTATATGGCATGGATTTGCTGGAGGAATTTTTATAGTGCTTTTGAATACCATAGGTGCCCTTATAGTCCTTTTAATACCGAGAGTTTCCCAAAGATTCCTTGATGCTTCCTTAGGTTTCGCAGCGGGAGTCATGCTTGCGGCGAGCTTTACGAGTTTGATACTTCCGGGTATAGAGATGGGCGGTGTGATACCGGTTCTGATCGGTCTGATACTGGGGGCCGTGGTTTTGGACCTCGCCGATCACCTCATACCTCATGAGCATATAATAAGGGGCAAGGAAGGTGTGGATATTAAAAGGTTGAAAGGGGTGATACTCTTTATCATAGCGATAACTCTACACAACGCGCCGGAAGGTTTGGCCGTAGGCGTGGGTTTTGGTTCCGAAAACCTAAAAGAAGCCATCATCCTTATGCTCGCGATCGGTATTCAGAATATACCAGAAGGTATGGCAGTCGCCTTTGGCGCGTTGAACGCGGGATTTGGAAAGAGATTTTACGCTTTCTATACAGGTTTGAGAGCTGGGTTGGTTGAACTTCCGTTGGCAATAATAGGAGCTACATTGGTCTATTTCGTAAAACCTGTGCTTCCTTATGCCATGGGTTTCGCAGCAGGTGCTATGATTTATGTCATAAGCGATGAAATAGTGCCTGAGACTCACAGATTCGGACATGAAAGACTTGCAACACTGGGTTTAATAGTCGGTTTGGTTTTGATGCTGTATCTTGATGTTACACTCGGATAGGATCCCTTTAAGTGAGAAGTTTGTAAGCATACAAGGGGAGGGTCCTTTTGTTGGTGTGGTATCATTGTTTTTGAGGGTTATGGGATGTAATCTGAGGTGCGTATGGTGTGATACATATTACACTTGGGATAGGGAGGGTGTGAGTATATACAACGATGGTGATATTGATAAGGGTTTTCCTTATGGGTTTGATGAGTTTAGGGAAGATTGTAAAGCCTATCCTTTAACCGTGATTACGGGAGGAGAACCTCTGATTTATTCAAATATATGGGAAAGATGGATAAGAGATGTAGAATATGGTAAATTCCAGTTTGAAACGAACGGTACATATCCTCCCTTCCTTGAAGATGACGATAGGGTCTTTTTTGTGGTATCTCCAAAGCTCAAAAGCAGCGGAAACAAAAAACCTCCGAATGTTGATGTACTTAAAAAGTTTTTACCTCTGATCAAAAACGGTAGGGCGTACTTTAAGTTCGTTATATCGGATCCCGAAGAAGATGAGAAGGAGATCATGGACTTACTTGAAGATCTGGGATTTCCGAACGAATTAAAACCTTATTCGGTATTTCTCATGCCCGAGGGCATAACCAAGGACTTGCCTCTGGCTGAAAAGGTCGTTGAGATGTGCATAAGAAACGGTTTCAGGTATTCGGATAGAATACATATAAGGATTTGGGGAAACATACGAGGAAAATAAATTTTACCCCCTTAAAATTCCCAGTATGGTAATAAAGCTTGAAGAAGGTGCGAGGCCAACCAGTAAAAAGGCTGTTCAGTTAAGGCAGGCTATAAGGGATACTTTGGCCGAGGAGATGAGGAGAGATGATAGAATAATAATACTCGGGGAGGATGTGGGAAGGAGAGGAGGAGTGTTCTTGGTAACGGAAGGTCTTATAGATGAATTCGGTGAGGAAAGGGTCATAGATACTCCGCTTTCCGAATCCGGAATACTGGGGGCCGCTTTCGGTATGGCCATATACGGTTTGAAACCGGTCGCAGAGATACAGTTTATAGATTTTATATGGCCCGGCTTTGATCAGGTCATAAGCGAAATATCAAAGATAAGATACAGATCCGGCGGTCAGTTTTCGGCGCCTGTTGTGATAAGATCCCCTTATGGTGGTGGAATAGGTGGAGGGCATTACCATAGTCAGAGTCCCGAAGCCATCTTCGCCCACATGTCAGGTGTGTTTATAGCCATACCTTCAACCCCCTACAACGCGAAAGGTCTTCTGAGAACCGCTTTAAGGGGAGAGGATCCTGTCATATTCCTTGAACCTAAGAAGATTTATATGGCGGTGAAGGAAGAGGTTCCGGATGAGGACTATACCATACCTTTCGGCAAGGCCAGAATAGTTAAGGAGGGTAAGGATGTTACGGTGATAACCTACGGGTATATGGTTTATCCTTCAAAGGAGGCAGCTGACGAGCTTGAAAAGGAAGGTATATCCGTTGAGGTTATAGATCTTCAAACGGTTTTGCCTTTTGACAGGGAAGCGATTCTCAATTCCGTTGCGAAGACGGGAAGGTTGGTCGTGGTTAATGAATCTCCAAAAATAGCCAGTATGGCTTCCGAAATATCGGCTTTCATTGCCGAAAAAGCGATTGAATATCTCCTCGCTCCGATAATCAGAGTAACGGGTTATGATACTCCTTATCCTTTCGCTCAGCAAATGTATTATCATCCTGACGCATTCAGAATTAAGAGGGCCATAAAGAAAGTTATGGAATGGGACTGAAAAACTTAAATGATTTTGTTGAGATAATAAGGATTCTGAGAGAGAAATGTCCTTGGGATAGACAGCAGACCCTTTTCTCTATGAGATATCAGGCTCTTGAAGAGGTATATGAGTACATAGAGAGCGTTGAGAAAGGGGATAAGAGGAGAATCGTTGAAGAATTGGGTGATATGCTGGCAGTTGTTATAATGCTTCTTTTTATAGCCCAAGATGAAGGTGTGGCCGATGCGGAGAGTATAATAGAAAACGCCAAAAACAAACTGATATACAAGCATCCGCATATATTCGGTGATAAGAAACATTGGGGTATAAACGAGCTATTGATGAATTGGGAGATAACGAAGAAGGAGGGCATTTTATCGGGTATAGACACGAGGAGACCTTCGCTGATTCTGGCTCATAGAATTGGGGAAAAGGCTTCAAGGGTTGGTTTTGATTGGAAGACACCTTCCGATGTGCTTAAAAAGGTTGAGGAGGAGTTTTATGAGTTTATGAATTCAAAGGATGGGGAGAGATTTTCGGAGCTTGGAGATTTACTCTTTACACTCGCTCAATTCGCGAGAAAATCCGGATATTACGCCGAGGATGCGCTTAAATCCGCAAATGAAAAGTTTATTAAGAGGTTCGGCATGCTTGAAAAACTGGCAAAGGAATCTGGGAAGAGTCTTAAAGATATGTCAATTGAGGAGATGGATGAGTTATGGGAAAAGGTGAAGGCAAGTATTTAGTTGTTCTTTGCACCGTTCCAGTAGGAAAGGGTGAGGATTTGAGTGATATGATAGTTGAGAATAAACTCGCCGCTTGCGTTAATGTTGTTAAGGGAATAAAGTCGGTATATTGGTGGAAGGGAAAAGTTGAGAAGGATGAGGAGGAGCTTATGATAATAAAGACCAAGATAGAAAGATTTGGGGAGCTTTTGAAGTTCATAAAGGAAAATCATCCATATTCCATACCTGAAATTGTAGCCCTACCTATCATATATGGCAATGAAGATTACCTGAAATGGTTGGATGAATCCATTTAGGAAAATCTTTATAAACCTTCGTTTTCAGGAGGCAAAGTCCAGCCCAATCTTGGTACAACACTGAAAGATACCTTCAACCTCGCCCACCCACTATCAACCCTCGGAACCAACTCAACCGAACCATAATGATAAGACTTCTTATAACGAAACTTAAATACCCTCCTCCTTGAAAGACGAAAACTGTCCTGCTCCACAAGTGGAAACGTTTCATCTATCATATAAGCACTCGTCTCAGGTGATACAAACACGGGATCATGCCCCAAAGGCTTTATCCACACATAAGGAAAATCTGACCTCAATATGAAGGAAAACTCTACATTGTAGGTCTTGTAGTATGAATAAC
>WGFI01000067.1 GCA_015492295.1 Caldifarciminota bacterium | reverse complement strand
AAACGTTTCCACTTGTAGAGCAGGACAGTTTTCGTCTTTCAAGGAGGAGGGTATTTAAGTTTCGTTATAAGAAGTCTTATCATTATGGTTCGGTTGAGTTGGTTCCGAGGGTTGATAGTGGGTGGGTGAGGTTGAAGGTATCTTTCAGTGTTGTGCCAAGATTGGGCTGGACTTTGCCTCCTGAAAGCTTGTGATGCGTAGCGTTATATATGGCCGACTTATTCATCCATAACCTCCGGGTTTCTCAGGAACGGACAAAATCCACTCAAACTTATTAACATCATAACCCGCCCTCTTTATAGCTATACGGGCGATTAACTCGCCTTCATCCTCATAGATATAAACCGCATCGGCGTATTTCCTTTATGTTCTTCGGCTTCACCTTTTCCATACCTTGCTCCCCATTGAATCCTTTATTCCCGCAATATCTTTGCTTATATCGTCAAGTTTTTCGTTTTGATAAAGGAGGCTGAGAATCGTCAGGGTTAGGAATTACAAAGATATTAAGGCGTTGCTTTACTGCGAATTGCTTGTATCTTTCGGAAGCTTCTATAAGGAAATCGTAGAGTTTTCTGGGTTTGTGTAAGTTTTCCCTTAAAAACCGTACTACATCCGAAACCGCTTTCAATACCTCATCAAGGTTAAAAGGTGCTTTTAAACTCTTGGCGTAATATTTGGATTTTGCAAGTGTGAATATAGCGTTATTGATAGCGATATAAAAGTCGCCTTTGCGAGTGGCTCCAAGGAGATAAAGGAGTAAGCATATAAAAGAGGCTATAATAAAATTCCGTTTCATCATTGACACCATCAAGATTTATTCTCTCGGCCAATCGTTTTGCGGTTTCCATTACAACCCTAACCAAAACGGGATATTTAAATCGCTTTGCCTGTGGATATTTACCGTTGCCACTTATTACGATACCATCAGGTGTAATTTTACCAGTTGATAAATCCACCTTAGAATATCCTACTATGGCTATAAAGAGAACATCCTATGCTGTTTGGAAAAGGGGACTTAAAGACGGTGAAGGAAGTATGGTTGTGGGAAATAAGGTATTTGAAGGGAAGTTTTCCTTCGCTTCAAGATTTGAAAGTGGAGAAGGAACCAATCCTGAGGAACTCATAGCAGCGGCGCATGCGGGATGTTTTAGTATGGCCCTTTCCGCCACATTGGAAAAGAACGGATATAAACCTGTGGAGATAAATACAACCGCGACTGTTATACTTGAAATGAAAGAGGAAGGCCCGAGAATCGTTGAAATATTGCTGGACACGAAGGCCAAAGTTGAAGGTATAGATAAAGAGACCTTCTTAAAACTCGCAGAGCAAGCTAAGGAAGGTTGTCCCGTATCGGTAGCCTTAGGGGGTGTAAATAGGATAACCTTAAATGCCGAACTGATTTAAATGGATATATTTGTTATAGGTGCATCTTACACCGGAAAGAGCACATTTGTTAATTTACTTACAGGTGGAAAAGGTATAGGTAGTTTCAAGCTTGAAGATGAAAGGTTGAAAAAACTATCCGAGGTCTTCAAACCCGATAGGATCGTTCCACCATCCCTGACGCTTCATGACAGTGATTTACTTGGGAAACTCTTCGTTGAGGATAAGGCTCAGAAGATATTTCAAGAATTAAACGGGGCGGATGCTTTTATTGAGATAAGCGGAGGATTGTCCCAGAATTTTACGAGTTTCACGGATACGACCTTGCGATTCTTAGCGATAGAATCCCTTGTTCTTGAAAGGAATATAATTAGACTTGAAAAGGAAGTGGCTTCGGGGGAGGCGGATGAAAAGGTTTTAAATGTTCTTAAAAAAGCTTATGAGGTGGTCAATTCAGGAGTTCCTCTCGTATCGGGGGATTTCAGCAAGGAGGAAATAAAGATTCTGAGAACTTATGGTTTTCTATCGTTAAAACCTCGTATGGTGATACTGAACTTGTGCGATGGGGAAATTGATGATGGGGTTTTAGAAGAGTTAAAATCCCAAAAACTCCCTTATATGTCCATAAATGTACTGAAAGATGCTCCTGCGAGGTCCAATGAAATTTTCAGGAAGGTGCTTGAAATAACAGGCCATATAGTGTTTTTTACCCCTTCTGAAAAGGAAGTCAGAGGATGGTTGTTGAAAAAAGGGAGCAGTGTAATAGAGGCGGCGGCTAAAATACACAGCGATTTGGCGAGGACATTCGTAAAGGCAGAAGTCATAAATTGGAAGGAGTTGGTTTTGAGTGGTGGATGGAAGAAAGCCAAGGAGAAGAATTTGGTAAAGCTTCAGGGAAAGGGTTATATAGTCAATGATGGAGATTGTATTTACATTCGGGCTTCCGCCATAAAATCACGGGTATGATAGGCATACTAATCGTGAATATCCATCTTCCTTTCGTTAGATCCCTAAAAGAGAAAAGGAAGTGCATTCACGCATTGAAAAACATATCAAAGGATTTCAACGCCGCATTTTCAGAGATAGAAAACCACGATAAATGGCAAATAGCCACGGTAGTCTATGTTGTTGTAGGAAACACGGCTGGTGTCCTGGACTCAGTTTTGGAGAGGATAGTGGATAGAATTGATGAGAGGTTTGAGATTCTGGATATGAAGAAGAACATAGAACCCCTGTCATTTGACATATTGTAAATGCCCACCCGATGCACTTTACACCCTTATAATATTCAACTATGGCAAGCAAGAAAGCAGGTGGTTCAACCAAAAACGGCAGGGATAGCAACCCGAAATATTTGGGTGTTAAGAGGTTTGGAGGGCAGGTGGTTCAGAAAGGTGAGGTCATAGTAAGGCAAAGAGGTACGAAGATACATCCGGGATATGGGGTAGGTATAGGTTCAGACTTCACCATATACGCCCTCGTTGATGGTGTCGTGAAGTTTCATGAAAGGAAAGGGAGGAAGTACGTATCCGTAATACCTTTGGAGTAGCCGTCGTACTCCTTCTCGTAGGTTGTAAGAACCTTTTCCTTCCGAAAACGGTTGATGTGGAGGGTCTTTATTATGAACCTATATCGCCGGAGTATGTCGTTAAAAACCTTGAAACCGCATACAAACTTGAAGATATAGAGAGGTACAAGCAATGTTTGGACAAGGACAGCTTCAAGTTTTACTTTGATCCCTCACAAAGCGATATACAGGACATCCTACGGGATAGGTGGGGTATAGATAGCCTATCTTGGGGATACAACGAGGAAATATTGTCGGCCCAGAGGATCTTTGATTATGCGGATAACATAATCTTGAATATAACCAACGGCTCACCTATATACAAGGGGGATTCGGTGCAAACCTGGATATGGGATTACTATCTTAAAATAGAACCCCCCTTTGAGGGTCAGAGTGAGGCGGTAGGAAAAGCCATCTTTACATTCGTCAAAAAGGGGAGATACTGGTATATAAGGCTATGGCAGGATTACAAGTCAGGAGTATAGGCATCATAGGAGGTGGCGCCTGGGGACTAACCTTAGCGAATCTCCTTACGGATAACGGTTTTCAGGTGGTGGTATGGGATAGGAACGGGGAAAGGATTAAAAAACTGAGAATTCTCAGGAGGGATGATCGGAGGTTGCCGGGTATAAGGCTCAATAACGAGATAGATTTTACCAACGATTTGAACCTCTTAAAGGATAAGGATCTCCATATATTGGCCGTAAAATCGGAGGCCGTGCCCGATGTCGTAAAGATGTTGAAGGGGATAAATGTGAAGGTCATAATAAGCACCATAAAAGGATTCGTAGGTGATGGTGTAAATCTCGTATCCTCCTATTTAAAAGAAACCCTTCCAAAATCGGAGGTTATCGTTCTATCTGGGCCATCCATAGCACTGGAAGTTTGCAATAAAAAACCGACATCGGTGGTGGTTGCAGGTGATAACGAGGATACATTGATTGAGATACAAAGGGTTTTTTCAAATGGTTATTTCAGAGTTTATAGGCAGGATGATGTTATCGGGGTTGAAATGTGCGGAGCCTTGAAGAATGTACTGGCGATAGCCTCAGGAATATGCGACGGGCTGGGTTTGGGTGAGAATTCCAAAGGCGCCCTTCTAACGAGGGGATTGTATGAGATGATGCGGTTTGGGATGAGCTTTGGCGCTAAGAGGGAGACATTCTTCGGTCTCGCAGGAATAGGTGATATAATAACCACGAGTTTCTCAAAGAATTCAAGGAATAGGTATGTAGGCGAGATGTTGGGTAAGGGAGAAACCATACAGGAGATACTCTCAAAGATGGTTATGGTGGCTGAAGGTGTTCGCACAGCATTTATAGTTAGGGATGAGGCCGATAGAATGGGAATTGATATGCCTATAACCAAAGCCGTATGCGAAGTTATAGAAGGTAAGGTTTCTCCTTATGACGCGATAGAGAAACTTATGAGAAGGGAGTTAAAGCGGGAGTTTTATGTCTGAGAGTGTAATAACCGTTAGGAATCTTACGAAGATTTATCGTGTATCTCTAAAAGGTCAGGGTTTCCTTGAAGGTTTTAAAAGGATCTTCAAGAGGGAGTATAAGGATATAGTCGCCGTTAATGGTATAAGCTTTGATATAAGTAAGGGGGAGATAGTCGGTTTCCTGGGTCCAAACGGGGCCGGAAAAACCACAACATTGAAAATGCTAACGGGGCTCATATATCCTACATCCGGATATGTGCGAGTTTTGGGTTTCAAACCTTTTGAAAGGAAGAAGGAATTTTTGAAGAAGATAACGCTCGTTATGGGTCAGAAACAGCAGCTTATATGGGATTTGCCGCCTATGGATACATTTGAGATAAATGCCGCTATATATGAGATTCCGGAGAAGGTATTTAGGAAAAGGGTCTATGAGCTTTCGGAAATGCTTTCTATAACGCATATATTGAAGCAACCAGTCAGAAAACTATCGCTTGGGGAGAGGATGAAGGCGGAGTTGGTCGCCGCATTGATACATTCCCCCGAGATACTCTTCCTTGACGAGCCCACCATAGGTCTGGATGTAAATGCCCAGGTTTCCATAAGGGAATTCCTTAGGGAGTATAACTCTAAGTATAAAGCGACGATTATATTGACGAGTCATTATATGGCGGACATAGAGGCACTATGTGATAGGGTCATAGTTATACACAAGGGGAGCTTGATATTTGATGGGGAGCTGTACGATTTACTTGAAAAGGTTGCACCTTACAAGGAGATTCATGTTGAACTCAAAAGACCTGTAAATATGGATCTTCTAAGGAGCATAGGCGAGGTTGCGGACATTGATGGACTTGAAGTGAAGTTCATTATGAGCAGAGAAAGTATATATGAGAATATTCAAAGGATCTTAAAAACTCTGCCGGTTGAAGATTTCAGTATAACGGACCCACCCATAGAAAGCGTCATATCCAAAGTTTTTTTGAATCCCGAGGTTTAACTTACACTCGCGAACCGTACTTGTTCCACTCTTCAACGGCGGATATGTCCGAACCAGCCTTCTTAGCCGTAGATTTCCTAAACTTCACAAGCAAAGGTATCTTTACGAAGGGTCCCAAGAGTATAGCCTCGCCTGGATTTAAGGCCGGAAGGTAATCCATAAGCTCCGCGCTTAGGGTTTCCGATGCCCTTTGGACATGCCTTTGATCCTCAGGCTCAACTATGCGCAATATTATCCAATTGTTCATCTGAGACAGTATATTACTATCAAGCCCCTTGGGTCTCTGACTTACGAGGATTATGCCCAATCCGAACTTTCTGGCCTCTCTGGATACTTTGGCGAGGGCATATTTGGTTCTCGTGGAACTATCATAAGGTGCAAAGATATGGGCTTCCTCAATAACAACCACTACGGGCACGGGTATCTTACTCTTCTCAGGTCCAAAGTGTATGGCCTTCTTCCTCTCCATAAGAAGGTTATACAATAGATGCGATAATATTACATCCACGGCGGCGTTATCTAATTCCTTCATCTTCAAGACATTTATGCTACCGAGTTTAATGCAATCTATTATCGGTCGGCTGTTGTCGTCTATCCTATCGCCCAAAGTGGTTTTCAGGTTTGAAAGCCTTATGTGGGTTCCTATGAGCTCATCCTTTTTTAAATGTCTCGCAAACGAGCATAATCTTATGGTTTCTTCCGTATCGCTCATAAACTCCTCATCAATCTCAACGCTTTCCTCATCTTTCCTCCCATCACCCCTTCTACTCTTTTCTTCAATTAAGCGTTCAAGGGTGTTCAGTAAGTCATCTATGAAGGGAGGTTGGTTCGTATTCACATCTTCAAAAGGATTCACCATACCCGACGAGTTCAAACTCCTTATAATGCTGTTGCTTCTCATCCTTCTAACGCATTCAACCAACCTCTGAATCACATAGTACTGTCTTCCGCTTCTTTCAAAATCTATGCCGCATAGAGTCGCTATCTCATCCGCCGAGAGTTCGGAAAGGTTTATCTTGACATCTATAAGATTCACCACATTCCTGCCTCTATCATCCGTATATTCGGCATTCTCATATTCACCATGAACATCAACCACTATTACTGTACCTCTTTTCTTCGCTATTTCTTCAAGTATAACGGATACGGCGTTGGACTTCCCCCCTCCCGTAACGGCCAATACGGCCAAATGCCTGGAAACTATCTGATCAAGGTCTATATAAACGGGTACATCCTTGAAATTCATCAGATTTCCTATCTCAATATACGAAGGTCTATCGTCCGAGAATATCTTCCGCAATGTTTCCTTCGGCGCTGGGAAAACTGGGGATGCGGGCTTTGGTGGATAACGTAAGGTTTCAAGACCTTTATCGGTTATCCTTCCCAAAAGCATTACATTGGATTTAAATATTCCGCTCGCATCATGCATGGATATAAGGGTCTCTATATGCTGGGGGGAGTGATCCTCGCTCCAAATGTATCTGTCGTACCTTTCAATGCTCTTCACCATACCCAATATACTCACAGGTTCTCCATTTTCGTAATATTCAACTATAACGAACTGCCCTATGTTAGGGGGTTCCAAACTCGTGAAGGTTATTTCATTGGGTTTCAGAACACCCACACAATAACCTAAGGGTTTGTTATTCATCTCGTTCTCATCATATAAAAAGTTCCATCATAAACTTTATTTCCCTGTTCCCTAACCTTGCCTTTCATGTTGTTCTTATCCTTTATTTCAAGATAACCTTCAAGCGTTGCGGATGTGAATGAGGCTTCGGTTATTTTAAAATACACGGTGTCGTTGCTTATGAAACCCGAGAATTTCCCGCCATTCGCAAATTCCCCCAGAAGCGAATCCCCCCTGTGTTCAACTTTCAGAGTACCGAAACCCGTCTTCCAAGTGCCGCTTAGATCCACCTTTGATTCTCCGCATGCCAAGAAAACTGCGACCATCATAGGTATGAGCTTTCGCATATCAGGATATTATAAAGTGGAAAATTCCACGACTTGACAAACGGATATTTCCTCCTTAAAATATTCACCTTAGGAGGTGTAGCATGAAGATGCTAAACCTCAGAAATATGCTCGCAAAATGGGGAGGGGGTAGGGTTGTAAGGAGGTGAGGTATGTTAATGCTAATAGGTTATGTGAGTTTAGAGGTGCCGAGGGGGTGGGCGTATGGTTCTTGGCAACATTATCAAGGGAACTTGGACTATACTGGGAGGCAAGCTTTGAGGGGAGATTTGAGCGTAGGGAGGTTCGTTGTTGAAAGTGAGCAATTCCTAACGGGGTTATCCCGTTTGAGTTGGATCCCTGTTTTACAACCTGCCATATTACCCTTTCAACAAACTTCATTTATCGTAGCCTGCTGTGCATCCTTTGTGTATTCTCCCGCAGGTATAACCTTGATAAACACCTTTGGGACTCAGGCTATGTATATAACAGTGGCAAATTGGGAAGGATTAAATGTTATAACTTATAGTCATATTAGGAGTCTGTTTGGCAGACCTTATAGTGGGGAGACATTTAGTCTTCATATAGATACACTTACAGGAAATGTTAATAATGGGCAATCGGTAGCAGGTGGAGCTGGTAAATATCACCTACCTCCTACCGTAGATGATATTAACAACGATGGGCTATTGGAGATAGTATATGGGATCAACGACAATATATGCGCTTACAGGCCTGAGGGTTGCGTATGGGAGGTTTCGGTTGGTAAATTTCCAATATCCCATTACTCTTCCTCGGACATAGATAACGATGGTATAAAAGAGATAATATTCTTAGAGACATGGCCTGAGGGTTTTAGGAAATTGGTGGTTTTGAATGGGATGGATGGAAGTTTAGAGTGGAGAGCAAGCGAGAACATATATGACACTTATCCTCTTGTGGATCCAGCGATAATGACAGAGGACATAAACAACGATGGGTATAAAGAGGTAATAGTGATAAGGGACAAAGTATATGCATATAGTCATGATGGTAGTTTATTGTGGGAGAAGGACTTAGGTTATCAAGCGATAAACAATGGGGCCGTTGGGGATATAGACAAGGACGGGATAGTTGAAGTATTGGTCCAGATGGGTTATCATATTTACGCACTTGATGGAAGGAATGGGGATATAAAGTGGAGTAGGTTCTTAGGGTATGATATACCTGCGGTGGGGACAGGTGTGAAGATAGCGGACATAGATCCCACACCTGGATATGAAGTTTTGGTGCCTTTGGAGAAGGGTATAAAGGTGATTGATGCTGAGGGGAATATACTTTGGGAGCATCCTGTTAGTTTATTTTTACATGGGTTTTCGGTGGGGGATGCTGATGGTGATGGGTGCAGTGAGGTGGTGGGTGTTGAGTCTGTGAGTGATGGAGGGTGGTCAAGGGTTTTTGTGATAGATGCCTTATCAAACTCTGGGGGATGTGGATTGAGCACGGATGTTAAAGAGGTTGTCAAGAAGGAGATAGATGTAGATGAAGGTGAGATATACGATATAAGTGGTAGGCTCATAAAGGTGGGGGATGTTAGAGGTTTGAAGAGGGGGATATACTTTATCAAGGGAAAGGGAGGGGTTAGGAAGGTGGAGGTAAGGTGATGCTTTGGGCTTACAGTGCGCCCATTTTTACCACGATAGTTTATTATGCAGGCGTATTAAAAGGGATATACATCTACACGGATTCCTCCGATTACAGTTCATATATAACCTATTTTGAGGCTGACACCGATATGAATATACTTTTCAAGAGGACATACAGGGTTGATAGTTTATACAGGTGGGGGGTTCGGAATGCTTATGAGATGCTTTTGGATGATCTCGGAAACATGTATGTGATAACGGTTATGTTAAGATATACAGGTTCTTACAATGTTTCACCTGTTGTGATAAAATTTGACAGTGTAGGAAATCTACTCTGGGCGAACATGTATTATTTCTATCCCAACGACAGCTGCCATAGCGACTGGGATGCTCAGATGCCTGCCGTATTGTTAAAGGACGGATTACTCTTAGGAGGACAGGGGGATATAGGATGCAATTATCTTCATGACATAATTTTGGCGAAACTGGACACAAGCGGCAATGTTATATGGGCAAAACTGTGGAGAGATCGTTACTCTAACTTTTTAGCAAGTATAGTTCCATCCGACAGTTTTGGGAACAGTATATACTTGATAGGAACGAGTGATAATGTGGCAATAATGAAGGTAGATAGAAATGGGAATTTATTATGGATGAAAATATACGATAGTCCTGATTATATAGATCCTGGTGTAGATGCGGTTGTTTTGGTGGGGGATAAGTTGATATTTGGAGGAAAGCACACACTTGGTTATTATAGTCTGATAAAGATAGACACCTTTGGAATACCCTATATGAGGAAATATGTGAATAACATAAGGGGTTCTGGTGAGGTGAGGAACGGATGGGTATGGATGGATGGATACATATTGGCTTTGAATCCGCCGATAAAGTTTGACACGAATTTGAATCTACTGGTTGATAGTTTGGTAGATGTAGCGTTGTATGATATAGTATCAAGTTGGGGAGTTAGCGTAGGACGCAATTTGGTGAAGGTTAGATTTGAACCTTTTGGGGAATCGTGTGCGAGTCTTCCGAGGCAGTATATATACACATCAACGGCGCCTCCTTTACCGATAAAAGATTTCACGGACAGCGTGCTTGTATATGACTACGATGTTAATATCATAAATCTGCCTTTTGTGGAAGTTTT
>WGFI01000066.1 GCA_015492295.1 Caldifarciminota bacterium | reverse complement strand
CCTGCACCGCTGGTTATGATGATCCCGTTTATGTTAAAGAGAACGGTGAGGTATATTCTGATAGGTATATAGAGATATACGATGTTAGGGGTAATAAGGTTTATTCGGGAGAAGGTTTTGGCAGGTTGCCGAGAGGGGTTTATTTTATAAGGCATAATAAAGGGGTAAGGAGGATAATCGTCAGGTAAAGATATTCAACTTTATAATACCTTCTTCATCTGGGGCGGTAGCTCAGAGGGAGAGCACCTGGTTTGCAACCAGGGGGTCGGGGGTTCAAGTCCCCTCCGCTCCACTCGTGATTCTTGTTTCCACTTCTATTGAAGATGTGAAAAGGCACATTTAATTCTACCTCCTAAGGATCATAAGATAGGCATCGGAGCCATCGGAGTAGAAGCCTTTTATCAGTTTTTCCTTCTGAAAACCGAATTTTTCATAGAGCGAAATCGCGGTGGTGTTATGCGTCTGAACATGGAGGTGAATCTCCCCTTTTATCGTTTTCAGCGCCTCTTTCAAAAGGGATTTGCCGATACCTTTCCCCCTATGATTGTCCAATACACCTATGAGCGTCAATTCCCAGAAATCCTCATGAAACTTACGGAGAAATATGAAACCTACGGGTTTATTTCCATCGTATCCTACGAAAACCTTTGAACCTCTATTTATATAACTCAGCACGGATTCCCATGTCCATACGATGAATCTGGGAAATATCTCGCGAGTCAATTTCTCAACGATCATGGCACCTTCCACATCGTTCTTCTCAACGACTCTTGTATCCATAACCATCATCTTATCACCTTCGGTATTATTATCTCAATTCCTTTCAATTTCGCTGATCTGTAATTCCCTACTGAATAGAAGTACAGTCCCAAAGATGTGCCGATGGCATCCAATATATCAACGGGTTGAACCTTCCAATCAAGATGAAATATG
This sequence comes from Caldifarciminota bacterium, assembly GCA_015492295.1. Classification (GTDB taxonomy): domain Bacteria; phylum Hydrothermota; class Hydrothermia; order LBFQ01; family LBFQ01; genus Caldipriscus. Next base: position 25,528 of record WGFI01000066.1, on the reverse strand, counting down.
TCTATATTTATCTCCTTGATGTACTTTTCCAACTTTCTAAACCTATAGCTCAGTCCGTCAAGGGAATCCTTTGAGGGGATATTCTTTCTACCATATAAACCGTTTGAATATATAGGGACGGCTCTCAAATCGTTTTCCTTTGAATGCTCCATAAAATGCCTTATCTCCTGTATATACATATTCATCCTCAAATTCGGAAGTCTATAACCCATCCTTTTATGGGGGGAATAATGAACATTGAAGGAAAAGGTATTTACACCTATGCTCTTGCAAACCTCAAAAACATCCTCCTTCTTAGGTAATACATCTATCTTTTCTAAACAGAGTTTGCCGTTTTCATAGCATAGAATTGTATAAACGGGAGAAAACTTTGCCGAAAATATCCTGAAAGTTAAGCCTAAAAACTTGCTCAATCTTTCATCCATAACCGATAATTCTAACGCATAACATTGTTCAATGTCCAACCCTCACAGGAACCTTTACGGACTTATACTTTCGTATCACCTTCGGCCTTAAATATACCGTGATCAGCCTTAGAGTTATATCCACGGATGAAGACGAGGTATTCTCAATCACTATGCCGTACTTACCTTTATTAAGGCGTTCCACCTTAAAGCAACCTCGAGACACATTTTTTATATCATAAACGGGCAGGATCTCGCCCTTAGCATAATCATCGTATTTCAGGATGTACAGGCTCAGATTGCCGGATTTCGCGCTGTACGAACAAACCTCATTCCTCCTTATCCGATCCTTTAAAAACATATCACCATATATGAACCTTATAGAATCGTCGTATTCGGTGAAAGCAATCCAAAGAATCAAACCTCCGTTATTCTTTATGTCAAATACGGCATCACCGTTAAACATCGCACCGTAAAAAGTGTTGGATAAGGGCGGTATTATGAATCTCCACTTATGGTACTCATCATATACCCTCTCCCACAGAGTATCTTCATAAGGGATTCTCTTAACCTTGAAAGAAACCCTAATGTCAAAATCCTTATAAGCGCTATCCCCATACTTCCTATAAACCCTTATATTCACCCTATTCCTCTCCCAAAACCCCCTTTGAAACACGGTTATAGAATAAAGTCTTATACTATCGCTGAAAATATTCCAAACCACGCGTCTAGTATATACCTCAGATAGGAAAGGTCTATCCTCGTATAATCCTAAATATACCCCGTCCAATTCATTCTTTGCGCTTATTTCAACCCTTATGCTATCACCCGGTGCGGCGTAGAATAACAGACTTAAAACCTTAGGTATCCAAAAAAAGGAAAATAGGCTAAGAGTTGAATCAATGACCAGCAAGGCTTACACTCTTCAAAGATTTATATATGGCATTTGGCTTTGCAAGGATACTCTCAAAAACAACGATCTCTTTGATACTGAATGTGGCTTTTTTCACCTCAAAACCCTCAACATTGATAGGTTTCCTTGTTCTCAATATGGTGATGTGAGGAACGAAGGGTTTATCCCTATCTGGGAGATTCTTTCCTTTTAACAGCATATCTATCCTATTACTTAAAGCGACGAGTTTGTCTTTATTATCCAAACCCACCCACACCACCCTCGCACCGAATTCCGTAGGGAACCCACCCACCTTTGTCAATGATACATTAAAAGGCTTTCCCAATCTCGCATTCAAAGATTCGCACAGCTCATCATACTGCTTTCTACTTATCTCTCCGAAGAACCTGAGGGTTATATGTAGATTACTGGCAGGCACCAGCTTGACAAAAGGGTACTTCCTTTTTATCCTCTCACCGACCTCAATCAAAGATTCTATCGCTTCCTCTCCAACCTTTATCCCCACAAATACCCTCATATTATCTTAGGAGAAAAGACTATGATACTGTAAATCATAAACAGCGCTGCCAAAACTATAACGATACCCGATAGTATCCTTTGATGATCCAAGGAGGTCTTATAAGGATATACGGGCTTTGATGGCTTCCCTATGAAGAATCCGAGTTCCGTAAATATCAACCTCAAACCGTTCAACCCATGTATCGCTATACCTACGACCAACAACCATTCAAGGAAATGAACAATTGGACCCTCCGCTACTCTACTCATCGCCGCCTTCCAGGCTTCTGGACCGAAAGTCCTTGAAGATGTAACTATTATATGCATCGGTAGGTATATGGCGAGTCCTATACCTGTTATTCTATGCAAGGCAAAGAGATAAGCCTCCAAATTATATTTACCTCCCAAAAGCCAACCTATCAAACCCTTCCTGCGATTAAGCATAATGTATATTCTAAGCCCGTAATGTTTTGCATTTACCTTCTTGAAATCCTAAAATTCCGACCTTATAATATCATCTTATGATGCTGGTTTTTCTGTTTGCATCTACCGATATAAAGGAGGTTATGGTTGAAGGTGTCGCAGCCATAAAGGAAGGACGCAAGGATATAGCTAGGGATCACGCTATAAAGGATGCCTTGCGTAAGGCTGTGGAACAGGCCGTTGGAACATTCATATCATCCGAGACGGTGGTTGAAAACTATCAGGTTTTAAGCGATAGGATTTACAGTAAGGCGGAGGGATATGTATCGGAGTATAGGGTCTTACGGGAGAAGGAAGAGGATAACCTGTACAGGGTTCTAATATCCGCCAAAGTCAAGTTAGGAAGGATAAAGGACGATCTAAAAGCCATAGGTATATTGGTTGAGTATATGGGAAGGCCTCGCATATCCGTACTCCTTGAAGACGAAGATATCAGAGCCAAGATGGAGGAGCATTTCGTCTCCCTGGGTTTTCCCGTGGTTGATTTTGAAACCATAAGGAAAAATACGAGTAAGGATATGATCAAAGCGGTCTTTGATGGCAATGAAAAGTTAGCCAAAGAAATCGCTTTGAGAAACGGCGCTGAGATAGTCATAATCGGATCATCCGAGGTTAAGGAAAGGGAGTACAGGGGTAGAGATATATATGAGGTGATCGTGAGGGCAAAGGTCGTTGAAACTTCAAGTGGGGAGATACTATCATCAACGATACTAAGGAAAAAATACCCATTTGATGAGATCAAAGCAAAGATGGAGACGGCAAAAGAGGTTTCGGATAAACTTTCCGAGGATATATTGAACAGGTGGAAAGGTGGTGTTAATGTATTTTACTTGAAGGTTAAAAACATCCGCTCAAGGGACATTAAGCGTATAAAATCCTTGCTCTCATCAAACATAAGGGGTGTGAGGAATGTGAATATCAAGGAGATAAGAAAGAACTTCGCGGTCTTTGAAATCGTGGCCAACACGACCATAAATGAAGTGCTGGATGAGATTTCATCCATAAAAGGATTTGAAATTGTCAGATTTGAAGGCTCGGAGATAGAGGTTAAATACAAAAGATGAAAGAGCTTTTAAAGACGCTTTTCATCATCCGTCAGAATCCCGATACTCTGTTGGACTATGTCGTGAATATAGTGAGAGATATGGAGAAGTTCAAAGATTCCTTAGTCTCAGAAGAAGGGCTTATGTTCCTTAAAGGTATAGCAAAAACCGCCTATGATCAAGGCTTGTACGATGTAGCGGAGTATTTCTACGATATGGCTATGGATGTATGCAGGGATATAAGGGGCGAGAATTCTTTGGATTGCGCCATACTCTACAACGATGCTGCATTGGTTCAGGAGAGAAAGGGAAACATAGAGAGCGCCAAGATACTATACAGGAGATGTCTAAGAATCCTCAAAAAACAGGTAGGGAAAAATCATCCCTTTACAAAAATCGTTAAGCGCAACCTTTCATCTTTAAAATAACTGTTATGAATTTTCTCAGTATAATTTCCAAGAAGAGGGATGGATACACTTTAACGGAGGAGGAGATAAGATTCGCGGTTGAAGGATACACCAAGGGCGAGATACCCGATTATCAGTTTTCCGCCTTTCTTATGGCCGCATTTATAAGGGGGTTGAACAGGGATGAAACTCTATACTTGGTTAAAAGTATGATAAATTCGGGAAAACCGATAACATGGGACACAGATAAGCCGAGAGTGGATAAACATTCAACGGGAGGGGTAGGTGATAAGGTAAGTCTTCCACTGGCACCCTTAGTCGCAAGCTATGATGTCTTAGTTCCTATGATCTCAGGAAGGGCGCTTGGTCATACGGGAGGAACGCTTGATAAACTTGAAAGCATACCTGGGTATAGGACGGATCTAAGTGTTGAGGAGTTTAAGTCCGTAGTTTTGAATGTGGGATGTTCAATAATCGGTCAGACGCCGGAGCTCGCGCCCGCGGACAAAAAGATGTACGCTTTAAGGGACGCAACATCAACCGTTGAGAGTATCCCTTTGATAGCGGCCTCAATAATGTCAAAGAAACTTTCGGAAGGTTTGAATGCTCTCGTCCTTGATGTGAAAACGGGTAGCGGTGCGTTTATGAAGGAGCAAAAGGATGCGGAGAGGTTGGCGGAAACCATGGTTGATATAGGTAATAGGTACGGCGTTAAAACTGTCGCATTGATAACCAATATGGATGTCCCCTTGGGTTGGGCTGTTGGAAACGCTTGCGAAGTGTGCGAAAGCGTTCAGCTTCTAAAAGGAAAAGGTCCGGAGGATTTAAAGGAGATCGTCCTTACACTTGGCGGGTATATGCTCAAGCTATCTGGAAAGGTTGATAGCGTTGATGTGGGTAGAGAGTTGATAGAGGAAGCTATAGATAACGGTGAAGGTTATGTAAGGTTTAAGCGTATGGTTGAAATGCAAGGTGGGGATTTCCTTTCAATTGAGAAGGAAGACTTTATAAAAACCCAGTTTGAAGATGAAGTGAAATCCGAAAAGGAAGGTTATATAACCTTCATGGATACAAAACTCGTGGGTTTGGCTTCGGTTATATTGGGAGCGGGAAGGTTAAAGAAGGAAGATAGGATTGATCACAAGGTATGTATATTCGTTTTGAAGAAAACGGGAGATCGTGTTGTGAAGGGGGAGACGATTTTCAGGATATTTGGGAACGATGAGGAAAGAATGGAGAAAGCAAAAGAGATCCTGAGAAATTCGTTCATCATAGATAATAACAGACCCGAAAGGAAACCTATGATATACAAGGTTATACAATGAGAAAGCTGTTGATTTTCCTTCTGATTCTGCCCTCTTGCAGGTACAGATACACCTTCGGTATATATATTCCTATGCAGGTGGGTTTGGTTTATTCTTACACATCAAAGTACGATGACACAGGTGAGTACGAGGATTCCCCATATTATAGACCCGATACGCTTTATATAGTTGGAGATACTACCATAAATGGGGTCAGCGGAAGGAAGGTTTATTTGAGGAAGCAGAATGCCGAATATGTTTCAAGAGACACGGCAATTTTCTATATATTGAATGACACCCTTTTCGTCAAAGGTAGGGCCGATAGATTGATGGTTCCCTTCTTCGGTTTCAATTATAGCGGAAGAAACTATGTTGGAGAACCTATATATAGCGATACATTCATAGTCCTGCGTATGTTATACACCCAAGCCTCCTCAGGTGATGTTTGGAAAGCGGGGGATTTTTCAGGCATGATAAGGATATATCCGGAGGGATTTGATACCCTTAGGGATTCCATAAGGGAGTATTTCGTTGAGGGTACTGTGATAGCACAGGTGTTAGGATTTGAGTCCTTAGAGCTACCTTATAGGTCTGCGAATAAATGCGCTTTAATATCCTACGATATAAAGATGATTCTCGGTAGCGTACCCGTAGAGTTTGAAGCATTCAGGACATGGTGGTGCGATGATATAGGTCAGGCCGCTTACGTTATGACCGCCACCCAGTACAGAACTGAGAGGAAGTTCCGTATGGAACTCGCGAATGTTGAGTTTAAGGAACCGTAAATTTCTCATACTTGATCTTGACGGAACCATATTGAACGATAAAAAAGAAATATTTCCCGAATTTTTGGAGGTTTTACCGAAGATAAAGAGGAAATATTCAATCATAATAGCATCGGGAAGAGCGAAATTTTCCATAGAAAAATACATAAACGAGATGGATATAGATTTGAGGTATGTTGGATTTGAAGGGGCGTATATAGTATGGGATGGTAAGGTCATTTTTGATAGGAGCTTTGATGAAGGAGATAAGGAAACGATAGAGAGAGATTATGGGAGATTCGCGCTGGTTAGATTTTACCTTAATAAGGTTAGTCCGAACGAAAGGTTTTGTAAGGAGTTTTCGGAGTATTTAAAGAGATGGGGAGCCGAAGTCCTAGGAAGGGAAAGGAACATATACAAGTATGTGATAGCGGTAAAGAGGAAATATGAGAGAGATATAGGAAGACTGCCTGGAAAGGTTTTTATATTCCGTAGAAATGATGATGTATTTTACGATATATCACCTGGAACGACCAAAGTTGAAGGTGTTAAGAAGCTTTTAAAGACCTTTGAGATAGATCCTAAGAACTGTATAGCGGTCGGTGATTATTACAACGATATCGGTTTATTTAAAGTATGCGGACTTTCGGTGGCCGTCCCAAGGGCGCCTGCGGAGGTAAAAAAACATGCGACAATTATAACAGATCCTTGGAGTAAAGAGTTCTTAAAGCTTTTAGGAATTTAAAAATGGGGGGGAAATCCCCCCCTTTGACTTATCTTATTATGACCTTGTATATCCTGTCCGATGTCTTTATGAAGTATATTCCGGGTTTTTTAAACACATACCTGTCCTTGAATTTGGCGATGAGCCTTCCGGATATGTCATATACCTCCCCCGAACCTTTGATATTCACCATCCTGCTGGATACGTTGAAGATCCTCTCGTTGGACTTAGCTATCCTTTCGGATACACCTACGATTTGATCACAGTACCATCCGGTCGCCATCTTCACCAAAGTGTTACTCAGATCGTTCAGAGTTATGAACGCGTATATAGGGGAGGTGCTATCTGGACAGTAAAGCCATATATCAACATCCGCCATATTTGACATAGCTGCGCTATCTTCAACGAGCGTTGAACTCTTTATAACGCTGTAAATCATGCCCTGATTCCATCCACCGTAGTAAATCCTAGGGGTGTCAAGAGCGTAGAAGGAGCTTATTCCTCTCAAAGATGTACCAGTATGATTGGGGAAAGTTCCAACGCTTGTATATGTTAAAGGATCCATCTTATATATGTTATTTGAGCCTCCAACATAGACACCATAAACCACATTCTCCGTAGGATCATAGTCCATACCACCCATCCATGAACCACTTTCAATATTAGCCCATATATCAAAGCTGCCTATCAGATTACCCGTTCCACCATCGTATATACCCATCATGTTCCCTATGAATGTTGAACCATCAAAGCCCACATGGGATACCCAGAAGTTTCCATTCACATACGCTATTCCCCAAGGAATATCGTTTGTGCCGAAGAAGGAGTGAAGCACCCATGATGTGGGTGCGAACGTACCCGCAGGATCGTTTGGATCAAAGCTATAAACCGTGCTCATCGGATTCATTGAAACCACATAGAACTTCCCGCTATCAGGTGCGTAGGTTATCCCCGCGAAGCTGTACCCTGAACCATCCCCGAGACCTGGGAATGTCCATGATCCCGTTATATCCCCAAATACGAGATATGTCCTGAATAGACCTCTGAGGGTGTCGTTCGTATGAACCGTATCCATAGGTTCCGCAACTATCACCTCCGCCATATAAAAGGATCTAGGGGAAGGTGTGAATGGATTGAAGGTTACATTTGTACTGCTCAAAGCGGGTATGGATACGATTTGAGTGTCGCTGAAAACCAATGTATTGGAGACCGTATCGTATATGTTGAGATAAACCGGCGTTGAGGTTGTTGCTACGCTTCCGAAGTTCCTGACCGTCGCCTGGAAGGTCAGAGGCGCCACATCAACGGGACCAAGCGGAAAAATATCTATTACGCCCACATTGTAATCCACCGCCGGTGGATACTTGAATAAAATCGCCGTTCCACTGTCAGGAACATGCGTCGCGGGAGAGCCGTTATAAACATATTGAAGGTACCAGGTTGGGTTGGAACCTGCAGCTGCCGTTGAATCCTGAATACCCACGGTAGCATCAACGTAGTCCATTGTACTGTTGTACTGAACTTTCATATCACCGTTATCGTAAATTATAACCTCAAATGTCATAGGTATTGAGCCTCCAAAGCGTGGAACACCGTTCCACTGAACGATGGCACAGGCTCCTGTGTATCCATCCGGACAGGTTGTAAAGGATTGGAAATACACATTCCCCGCCGAACTCGGATCCAGATCATCCCAATATACCGCTATGAAACCATGCTCACCATAGGAGTTTGAAGGTAGGGAGGAATTACCGAGACCCAAGTAAGTATATCTGTTTGAAAACACCACCGTACCGTTTGAGCATACTGATACGGAATCTACCGTTTTATCATAGAATGGTATAGAGAATCCTAAGTAATAGAGCGTTGAAATATCTGAACCTGAGCACCAATCATCGCCGGGACTGAGAGGGATACCTGTACCTGATATGTCTATGAAGTTGAAAGTAACCGCATCCCCATCCTGAGTTGATAGATAGGTGTATCCAAAACCGTCGGGACCTCCACCGAGTATTCTCGGGGATTTTGCGGTGTTCTCCTTTGGGAGTACGGGCTCGGGTTTTGTATAGTGAGGAGACACCTTATTTATACCCCTTGCGCTTAAACTTATATATGCTACCAACCACATCATGAGAGGATAGTATAAAGCGGAAAGATTCTTATCGTGGAATTCCGCTGGGAATGATTTTTAACTCTCCGCTATTATGAACTTACCCATCTTCCTATACTTCTTGTACCTTGACGATATTAAACCCCTTATGGTTTTTCTTCTCAATTCCCTAAACGCCCTTATGAATGCCTTTTTTATTCTCCTTGCGGTTTCATCGTAATCCCTATGGGCCCCTCCCAAAGGTTCTTTGATTATACCATCTATTATTCCGAATCTCAATAGGTCATCCGCCGTAAGCTTTAAGGATTCAGCCGCCTCTTTATTCTTACTTGCATCTCTGAACAATATACTCGCCGCCCCCTCAGGAGATATCACGGAATATATGGCATATTCAAGCATATAAACCCTATCAGCGGTTGCTATGGCCAATGCCCCGCCGCTTCCACCTTCACCCGTTATTATCGCTATCGTCGGCACCTTCACTTCCAGCATCCTTTTTATACTATAAGCGATGGCCGAAAACTGACCTCTCTCCTCCGCGCCTATTCCCGGATAAGCGCCGGGAGTATCAACCAAGGTTAAGATAGGTAGTTTCAGTTTCTCCGCCAATGAGAACATCCTCATAGCCTTTCTATAACCCTCCGGATGGGCCATACCGAAGTTCCTCAAAATCTTTTCCTCAGTCTCCCTACCCTTCTGGATACCCACTATAACCACACCATGATTCTCTATCTTTCCCAAACCGGCCACTATCGCCTTGTCATCCCCGAATAACCTATCACCATGAAGTTCCACGAAATCCTCGCATATCCTCTGTATTATATCAAGCGGATACGGTCTGTCCGGATGTCTCGCCAGTTGAACCTTCTGCCATCTCGTAAGGTTTGAAAATACACGTTTCCTCATCTGATTGACCTTATTTTCAAGCTCTTTGATCTGTCTTATCAAAAGCTCGTCCTTGTTATTTTCCGCTTGTTTCTTCAACTTGTCAAGCTCCATCTCCAAGTTGGCCAAGGGTTGTTCAAAATCAAGGTATCTCATTCAGAAGTTCATTCTAAGGTTGAAAAATTTCCCAACCCCTATATACGAACCCCGTATATACCTGCGTTAATCTTGCACCAAACTCAATCTTTTTCTTGGCATCGCTTAAAGAGAAGATCCCACCTACGCCTATTATAGGTATATCGCTCAAATCCTTCCATTGCTTTATTTTTTCGTTTGAAATTTCAAATAGCGGTTTTCCGCTCAATCCCCCACCTTCAACCTTTAATGTGTTGGTCAATATAACTCCATCTATATCGTTCCTTTCGCATATCTTCGCTATACTTTCCAGTTCATGGTAATCCAATTCAGGTGCCAGTTTTAACAGCACAGGCTTGTACGCTTTCCCCCTCCTAAATCTCATAACCTCTTTTAGAAGAACTTCAAGATACTCGTATCTTTGTAGATTCCTCAGCCCCTCGGTATTTGGGGAGCTTACATTTAAGACGAAATAATCTCCGAGATCGTACAACTCCTTCAAAACATAGATATAGTCCTCATACGCTTTATTTAAAGGTGTCCAAAAATTCTTACCTATGTTTATACCCAGAGGCACGAGCTTCGGATCCTTTAAGATGTTTTCCTTTATGATACTCACTCCCAAGTTGTTGAAACCCATGCGATTTATCAGCGCACACCTATCTTCAAGTCTGAAAAGGCGAGGCTTAGGGTTTCCACTTTGGGGTAATGGCGTTATCGTTCCCACCTCAACGAATCCGAAACCAAACGCGCTCCAAAGGGTACCCAGTACCGCGTTTTTATCCAGACCTGCGGCCAATCCCAATACACCCCTGAACTCCAAATTCCAAAGTTTAATTTTTTTGAAACTCCTTTGAGAAGCCAGTTCAAGCAAGACATTCCTCAGGAATGATAAACCGTATATCGTTATATCATGGGCGATTTCGGGATCAAGTTTAAATAAAAGACTTCTCAGAAGTTTAAACGCCACCTTTACCCCGTATCTCCAATTTTAAACCCCTCTTACACAGTGGGCACTTTTCGGGTGAATAGACGGGAAATTCAAGTTCAATCACACAATATACGGGTATCTCCAAGGATATTTCCCCCCTTTTAACCATTACACCAGCGATAACGGGAATTCCCCCCGCATTCTTAACGGCCTCTATGGTATCTTTAATTGATCTTCCCGTGGTGAGCACATCATCAACGACCGCAACTTTCCTACCTTCCACATCAAACCCCCTCTTCAAAACCCTTCTATTATCCATTTTTTCCGCATATCCGGCCTTTATCCCCATTAAGGATGCCAAATCGTAGGCCAATATTGCTCCCCCCGTGAATGGACCTACGACCCATTCTATATCATAACTCTCAAACTTTCCCGCAAGGACCTCGGAAAACTTCCTTAGCAATTTCGGATCCTCAAGGATTCTGAATTTTTCAAAATAATACTCCGAATGATAACCTGAACTCAGCAAAAAATGACCTTTAAGAAGGGAAACCCTTAGGATATCTTCCTTATCTCTACCCTCAAAACCGCTAAGGGAACACCTTCCACTTCCAGACATATCAATGCATCCTCTTTGAGAATACACATGTAATCCGGATCACCGGGGAGGAACAGCTCCTTTCTACCTGTGGCTTTCAACAGCTTGTAAGCGTTTTTCAATGAGTTTTCATCCAGGGAGAAGTTGTCGGATGAAATGAAATGCTCATTTATATACACTCCAACCTCTTTTACACCCGATATGTTCTTGTATTTACTTATAAACTCCTCCGCGAGGGCTTTAACATCGGATGGAATCTCCTGTGCCGTCTCAACCGTTCCGAATAGAGACCAGTTTTCTAGGTCAAAAGATTGCTGGGCTGAGGCTTCCTCGGAAGACGATACAACCCTTAAAAGTAAAGAATCCAAAGATTCCGATATGGTTTGCTTCTCAGTCTCTATACCTCTCTTCACGGAGAATGATCCACCCTCCAAGGATAGTATCTTCTCAAAAGCCTCGGTTCCAGTCTTATCACCTATCTCCGCATGAACGACCTTCCCATCCTTTATCCATATCCTTCCCAAGCCTTCAACGGACGATACCTCAACCATAGCAGTACCGCTTTCATAGGCGAGGAGTTGAAGGACATCTATCAGGGTTAGTTCCTGCATGACACCACGAAAACCCTTGGATGTCATGACCTTTTTAAGGATACCTATGAAGTAATCAATATCAAAGGGTTTTTCAACATAAGCGTCCGCGCCCATTGATACCACTTCCCTTTCCATATCAGGAGAACCCTTCGCGGTTATTATAACGGTTCTGAGATCCTTATTGCCGGATTTGATTTCTTGAAGGAACACGAGGCCGCTTTCGCCGGGCATCCTTACATCCGTAACCACAACATCTACGGGTTGGGTGCTTATAACATTCCTCGCCTCCTCTACGCTCTTGGCGGTCAGAACCTCCCAACCGCTCCTGCTGAGTATCGCAGTAAGTCCATAAAGTATATCTTCCTCATCATCAACTATCAGAACCCTTGGCATTCTAAAACAGTTTAAAGTTTTTCTTTATAAAACCCACCCCAAAGCGTAAGTTCGCTTTCACATCCACATCTCCCGTCTTGTTGAACTCGTATATGTTTGTATCGTCCGCTATGTCTATGAACAGCCCCTTGTAATTTATTCCTCCGCCGAATGTCCATCCTACCCTCGCCCCTCTGCGATCGTAGAAGTACCCAACACGGAATGATACGAGATCGTAGAAAGTGTAATTGACCCCTAAGTTTATCCATGCATCCACCATAACCGCCCTGAGCCCCCTCACCCTATATGTCGTATCTCCCGATGGAACCTCTATACCTTCCCTATACTCGCGGGTTATACCTACGGCGACTTTATGTATATCAAGCGCTATTTGGAGTTTGTTTATGGTATCATAAACTGGAACGAGACCAAATCCCAGTCTTATGCTGTAAGGCAGGGGATCGGGAGGCAGATTCCCAAATTTTATTCCCGGACCTACATTCATAAAGCCCACAGAAAGGCTGTATCCGGGCCACCTCCTCAAATATACGCTGCCATCAACCGCATAAGCCCACGCGGATCCACTGTTGGGATCATCGCCCATTCTTATAAGTATCTGCTTGGGTATCAGGAAGGAGTAGAGGAGTTTCGCGGCCCCCCCGATATAAAGCTCCCCAACTGTGGTTTTCATTAGATTTTTGCCATATCCTAAGGTGAATACCATATCAAAAGGCGTGGTACTTCCATAATCTATACCATCATAGATCAAATCAACCTGCCCCACCGTTAAGTATGTGAATGCAAAGGAAAATGTGCCTATGGATGTTGATGAGGTTAAACTCGCAAATTCAAAATAGGAATCGTTCGTGGTTACCAAGGTTCTTAACCAAGGTGCATGGACGAAGTATATACTTCCACCTTTGAGAGAGCCAAGCGCGGCCGGATTGTACCACACGCTTGAAGGATCGTCGCTTATGGCAGAAAAGGCACCTCCCATTCCTATGGCTTTCGCTCCTGGATATATGGTTAAAACTACCGCGCCGGCTGCATTGGCATCCGCCCATACCTTACCAACACCGATCAAAAAGCAAACTAATCCTAAGTACTTTTTCATGTCCTTTTCTTCCTCAATTCCTTACATTGCAGTTTTATCTTCTCTTGAAGTTGCTTGATACCGTCAATTAGTGCCTCCGGTGATGGGGGACAACCCGGAACATATACATCAACGGGAACTATACGATCAACCCCTGGAACAACGCTATAAACATTCCTGTAATGATCCCCCGATATCGCGCAGGATCCCATCGCTATCACCCACTTGGGATAAGGCATCTGTTCGTAGAGTCTCCTAAGTCTCGGGGCCATCTTTATGGTTACGGTGCCTGCCACTATCATTAAATCCGCCTGCCTCGGCGTGGCCCTCGTTATAGTGCCGAACCTTTCCAGATCAAACCTCGCCATATAACTGGCTATCATTTCAATGGCGCAACATGCCAAACCAAAGGTTAAACCCCATATTGATCCTGCCCTTGCCCTCGCCAAAAGTTCCTCAAATAATCCAACCGTGGTGAGGAGGATCTCTCCTCCGGGAAATCTTTCAAGGTGCAGTGCTATATCATACAAAGTTGATGGCGGATAAAGGGTCTTTTGCATAAGATAGATATTATAAGGTGGAAAAACTTCCCGGAGGTCATATTCGAAAAACCCTCTATCCAACTATAACTCCAAACCCCTCTTGGAAGAATAATTCCCTTGCGCTTAAAAATTAAAATAATAAATCAGAACCCCTATAAGGAGGATAAACCAAGATCCGACGACTATGGAAATCGTTAGAGCATCCATTAGAAGATCCTCCCTATGCTTGAATTAACAGGTAGGCCTACTTCTCGTAAGGCGTGTAATATTTTTCTCTCATCAACCTTCACATCCGCTCCCATTTCTCTCAAAGCGAATACCACATCTTCCGTGGCTATGTTGCCTGATGCGCCCGGAGCATAAGGACAACCCCCGAGACCACCAGCCGAGCTGTCAAATCTATAAATACCAAAGTCCTTATATGAGCATATAACATTCGCTATTCCCATGCCATAGGTGACGTGGAAGTGCAGGATTATCTTATCCACGCTGACATCTTTTAATAGCATATTAAGAAGCTCATATACATCCTTTGGTGAAGCCCTTCCGATGGTATCACCTATGGAAACCTCATCAACACCAACTTCAAAAAGTCTAAGAACGAGCTCTCTAACCTTATGGGGGGAAACTTTTCCTTCATAAGGGCACCAGAAGGCGGTTGATACATATCCCCTTACATTTAAACCCTCCTCTTTCGCTCTTTTAACCACAGGTTCCAGAATCCTGAAAGAGCCTTCAATGTCGGTATTTATATTTTTCCTGTTGAAAGTGTCAGATGCTGCTGTTAATACCGCTACCTTATCCACACCTACCTTTAAGGCTCTCTCCAATCCTCTCTCGTTGGGCGTTATCGCTGAATAGATTATGCTCTCCTTTCTTTTTATACCTTTAAAGACCTCTTCCGCATCCGCCAGTTGCGGAACCCACTTTGGATGAACGAAAGATGAAACCTCTATCTCATCAACCCCACTCTCAGAGAGTAGATTTACAAATCTTATCTTCCTTTCAGTTTCAACTACCCCTTTAAAGTTTTGAAGTCCATCCCTTGGTGCGACCTCGGTTATGTATATCTTACGCATTTTCCACCTCCCTTATTAGCAATCTCGTTATAAAAATCCCCACCGTCATAACGATTACACTGACAAGTATAACACCAAAAGAATAGGAAAGAAGGAGCTTCTGATATTGAGGAAGTATAGAACCAACATTAAATGCCAATATTGCCGTTACCAATCCTCTTGGCATCATAAAAAACAGGGTTAGAGCGTACCTCTTTTTTTGTATATCTTTA
Organism: Caldifarciminota bacterium; assembly: GCA_015492295.1. Lineage (GTDB taxonomy): Bacteria > Hydrothermota > Hydrothermia > LBFQ01 > LBFQ01 > Caldipriscus. The sequence goes on along the minus strand of WGFI01000066.1, from coordinate 10,438 downwards.
TCAACCTTATAGAGTAGAGCAGTTAATATACCTCTGACGACGATTATTATAGCTGAAAATCCCAGTATGGCCGAAATAACATGCATATCAATTAGATATTCCAATTTCACCACCATACCGAGTATTAGGAAAAAGAATGTTGAAAATACGAAAGAGAGCTCTATACTCACCTGTTTTGTGAATTCATCTATGGAAAAGTTCAATATTTTTATTCTTTCAGGATCAATCCTTATAAAGGGTATCAGTTTATTGGCCACGTTTTCAGCATTCGATATTACCATACCTAAGATTAGAGCTGCAAGTGGTCCGTTTCCATGCACCATTTCAACAAACCAATAAACTCCAAAAAGTATGGCCAAGGTAAGCATATAATAAACTTCGTTTCTCGCGAGCGCTTTTATAACCTGCAGCCAGAGTATTCCAACTATAACGGATATCAACACCGAATTCACCACAGCGTTAAAAAAGTATGAAACCACGTTAAAATTCTTCCCCCCATCCATTATTCCAAGTATAACACTCACACCTATTACCATATATATCTCCGCTAAAACCGCTTCAAACTTGGCTATCGTTTTAACCTCATCTGATATTTTTATCTTTGATATGAGAGGTATAACTATCGCTCCGCTGGTACCACCTAACATTATACCTATTAACGCACCTATGTAAGGATCCCCTCCAAACAGTATCCATTGCATTGCTATAAAAACGGATGTAATTATAAAAATCAGAGTTCCAAAGATGAAAGCTATTCCGAGTTTCTTTATTAAGGAATATATATCAAGCGCAAGCCCTCCTTCAAAAAGTATAATGGCAAAAGCCATAGTTCCAAAGTAAGGAGCGAATATGAGTATGAAGTCAGATGAGACAAGATTAAATACATTGGTTAATAGGAACCCCACCATCACCAGAGAGAGAGTGGGAGGTATGCTAAATTTACGAAATATGAAGTCTGAAACAAAACCAAGTAGAATTATTCCCGCTATGAGTCCGAGGAAAGTATAAGGAGACATGCAACGAGTATTATAACAGAGAAATTTTTCTTATCATAAAATATTCTCATTATGCACATTATGCATAGGAATATTTATAGTACAATTGCCTCTATCCCTGTATCGGTCGTGTTGAAAAGGGATATGTTTGGCCGTGGGGATGGTCATGTGGCGCTATTCATTTTGTTCATCTTGTTCAATTTTTTTAACTTCCCCATCATCCATAATAAACCAAAATCCATTTACGCCTTCCATTTCCTTTAACTTCTCCCTCGCTTCGTTGAAATATTCCATTAAATCCTTGGCATCATTCTTCACTTTCACCGCCAAAACCAATATTATCTCAGCATCTTTCACAATCTTAAAATTCTTCCCTCTCGCAGTCTCTACTGCCCACTTCAACTGCTCTATCGCATATTTAAAATTCTCATTATTTAATGTGTGCTTCCCTTCTATGAAAAACACTTTCCTCTTTTCACCTTTGCTAAATATCAACACTTCATCTATCTTTTTCCCGTCCTTCTTCTCTTTCAGTTCCTTTATCTCCTTGAGCTCATCCCCCCCTATTTTGCTCATCTCATACCCTTCTTCCCTCATATGAACCTGTATTACTAAACTCCCCCAATTCACGGTTTCTTTACCAAATAACTCTTGTACTATCCTGTCAGGTAGATTGTTTATTCCTTCCACTATTTGTTTTTGCCCTTCCACTATCTGTTTTTGCCCTTCTGCTATCTGTTCCATAAGTTCTATAAGTCTATCTTCCTTCTTTCTTCCATTTCCTTCTTCCCCTTGCCAACTCCTTGGCATTTCTTTTACCTCCTTTTTCCTTTAATTCTACGGCGGTTTAATTTCCTAAGTGTTAAAGCTAAGCGCGCAGCCCTTCCAATGTCGTCCTTTCGCTTCGCCTGTCTTTTTAACCACGATACTTTTATCGTTCCTCTTTCCGTAAGTGCCCCTTCTCGCTTAGCTAAGCACGTCCTTAATCTACCTTGTGGAACTTAAACTTAACTTTTTGGTTGATAGTACTCTGAGTAAGTCTTGTTCTAACAGAGAGATTAGGATCCCTATCCTTTAATTTAAACTCTCTATGCTTTTATATTTCTGCGGATGAATACTAACCCTCTTCCTTACTTCTCTGGTATTCACTTATCACCCTCTGCTGAACATCCTTAGGAGCTTCCTCGTAATGCGAAAATTCGTATTTTAACGAACATCTCCCCTTTGTGATTGATCTCAAAGGAACTATAAGATCATATACATTCTCCGCAGGTACCTGGGCTGAGATTTTCTGATAATCCCTTTCAAACGGCTCAAAACCCATTATCCTACCCCTACGGGAGTTTATCTCTCCTATGATATCTCCCAAAAACTTTTCAGGCGCTAATATCTCAACATTGTAGATCGGTTCAAGTATATAAGGATCGGCGCCGTTTGCGGCTTCCCTAAAAGCTAGCGTTCCAGCGACCTCAAAAGCGAAGTTTGAAGAATCAACGGGATGATACTTGCCATCGTAAAGTTCAACCTTAACATCTATAACCGGATATCCCGCTATGACACCTTCCGCCATAGCCTTCTTTATCCCGGTTTCAACAGAAGGAATGTACTCCTTAGGGATCGCTCCACCGAATATGGAATTTACAAACTCGTAATTCTTTCCCCTCGGTAAAGGTTCTATCTTTATAAGGGCTATACCATATTGCCCCCTTCCACCCGTCTGCTTCACAAATTTCCCCATACCTTGGGAAGGTTTTCTTATAGTTTCCCTATAAGGTATCCGCGGCCTCGTTATCTCAACCTCCACACCGAATTTGTTTTTCAATCTACTTACTATGCTGTTGGCATGGGTTGCACCCTGACACTTTAAAAGATGCTGATGGAGTTCGGCATCGTACTCATAAGAGAATGTAGGATCCTCCCTTAAAAGCCTATGCATAGCCTCCGAGATCTTCTCCTCCGCCGCTTTACCCTTGGGTTTTACGGCAACGACATAGGGCTTGAATACCTCCTCAAACCCTTCAAATTCAAAATTTACACCGCTCGTTGCGAGAATATCGCCTATCTCCGCATCTTTAAGCTTGGGTATAAGCAGATACTCCCCTTTATGCACCTCCTCAACCTCAATCCTATCTTTACCGAAAGGGGTGTAAAGGTGCGATAACTTCTCTTTCGTGCCTGTTCTCGCGTTTATGAGCTCCATACCCTTCTTTATACTCCCGTATGCCCTCGCATGGAATTGCTCTCCCATACTGGGATCAAAGGTTGATTTGAATATGAGAATTGCCTGTTTATCCTCCCCTTCGTACCCCGGCGCAAAATTTACAAGAAAATTCACAAGACTATCAAAATCGTTTTCGTTTTCAATGAAGAAAACGGGATGTATATCCATAGAAGCGAAGGCTTTACCCATCAAGGATCTTATTTCATCATCCGAAATACTCTCACCTTCCAGATACTTTTCAAGCAAGGTATCATCAAGGGATATTATCTCCTCCTTCAATTCCTCACTCATATTATCAAAGTCAAAAGGCTTACCCGGATCCGTGAAAGGTTTGACTCCTGAACCTCCGAGTTTCTGTAAAACCTCCAAGGTTTTATTCCAATCACCCGATGAATACTGGGTTATTACGAAAGCCGAGGGTTTTTGATTCTTTTTCGCTGAGAAGAATGAGGATTCAACGGATGCATCCATATCCGATCCTGATCTTATAAATATCAGGACATAATCGGATATTTTAATCGCAGTTTTTGATTGGGGCAAAAACTCCACAAAACCGGGCGTATCTATGAAATAAAGTTTCGTCGAATCCTTTTCGTATGAAAATACCTTTATCGTTGTTGATGATCCCCTCTCCTGCTCATCGGGTTCAAAATCTACGTACTTGGTGTCAGCCTTGGGTATTTTACCCGCCTTATATAGGATGTTGGTAAGCATATAGGTTTTTCCCGATAAAGGTTGCCCACATAGCACGACGGATTTTACTTTCATAATCGTGGGATTATATCCGAGAAAAATTTTTTTGTAGGGTGATTTTCTGCTCACTTTTCAGCCATAGAATACCCGTATGACTACATTTGAAAAACCTGAAATAAAAACCGAACTTCCTGGGCCGAAGGCGAAGGAAATATTAAAAAAACACAAAAAATATATCTCCCATTCCTATCCGAAGGCTTATGACTTTGTTGCGGAGAAGGCGAAAGGGGTCTGGGTTTGGGATGTTGATGGAAACAGGTTCCTTGATATGGTCGCAGGTGTGGCCGTTAATTCAACGGGACATTCCCACCCGAGGATAGTTGAAGCCATAAAGGAACAGGTGGAGAAGCTGATTCATATAAGTACGGATTTCTATCACGAGAAAGAAGCACTTCTTGCGGAAAAGCTTTCGGAGATATTCCCTTATAACGGTACGAATATGGTTTTCTTTACCAACTCTGGGACCGAATCCAACGAGGGAGCTTTGAAACTCGCAAAGTATTCCACCAAGCGCACATACATAATAGCGTTTGAGGGGGCGTTTCATGGGAGAACCTACGCTTCAATGTCCGTAAGCGCTTCAAAGACTGTGCATAAAGCCCACTTCGGTCCCCTAATGCCCGGCGTATTCTTCGTCCCATTCCCAGATAGATACAGGCCTCCTTTCAACGCCCCACCCGATAAGGCGTCGGCTCAGCTCATAGATTACATTGAAAATGTCATATTCAAGAGAGTGGTTCCGCCTGAGGAGGTTGCCGCTTTTATATTTGAACCTATACAGGGGGAAGGGGGTTATATCTTTCCTCTGGAAGATTTCTTTCCAAAACTTAGGAAATTGGCCGATAAGTACGGTTTTCTTTTGATAGACGACGAAGTTCAGGCTGGACTCGGCAGAACGGGTAAATGGTTTGCAATTGAGCATTACGATACGGTTCCAGATATAATAACCATAGCGAAGGGGATAGCATCGGGCATCCCTATGGGCGCGTTTATATCCAAGGAAGGTATTATGAGTTGGCCTATGGGATCCCATGCAAACACCTTCGGAGGGAATCCTATAGCGGCGGTTTCCGCTCTTGAAACTCTAAAACTCATAGAAGATGAGCTTATGGAAAATGCCCGTGTGGTGGGCGAGTACTACCTTTCAAAGTTAAAGGAATTGCAAAAGGATTTTGAGGAGATAGGGGATGTTAGGGGTAAGGGTCTGATGATAGGCATAGAGTTCGTTAAAGATAGAGAGACGAAGGAGTACAATCCGGAGTTCAGGGATAAGGTGGTTTTGAAGTCCTTCCATAAGGGTGTGCTGTTCCTGGGTTGCGGTCCTTCTGCTATGAGGATAGTGCCTCCGCTTATAATACAGAAGGAACATGTTGATGTTGCTGTTGATATACTCGCAGAGGTTTTGAAGGAGGTAAGGGAGGAAATGTCCGGATCTTGACGGATATAAGGCCCAAAAAACTTGAAGATTTTGTAGGGCAAAGGCATATAGTTGATAATCTTAAAGTTTTCATTGATGCCGCAAAGAAGAGGGATGAACCTCTTGAACATGTGCTTCTCATAGGTCCTCCCGGCTTAGGAAAAACCACATTGGCGAATATAATAGCCAACGAAATGGGATCGGGTATCAAATCAACGGTCGGTCCCTCCCTTGAAAGGCCGGCGGATTTGGCGGGAATACTAACATCGGTTCCACCAAAGGGGGTTCTTTTCATTGATGAGATTCACAGAATACCCAAAGCCGTTGAGGAGTATCTATACACCGCGATGGAGGATTTCTATATAGATATAGTCGTTGATAAGGGGCCTGGTGCCAAGACTTTGAGATTGCATTTACCTAAATTCACTTTGATAGGTGCAACCACAAGAATGGGGCTTTTATCAAAACCCTTGCTTTCAAGGTTCGGTATAGTTTTAAGACTTGATTATTATTCTCCCGAGGAGCTCGTTGAGATACTTAAAAGAAGCGCCAACATATTGAATGTGGAATTTGAAAGCGAAGCTTTGTTTGAGATAGCACGAAGATCCCGTGGAACCCCAAGGGTTGCGAACAATTTACTTAGGAGGGTAAGGGATTTCTTAGTCGCCAAGGGTAAAGATGTGATAACGAAAGATATGGCTATAAACGCTTTGAAAAAAATGGGTATAGATGATTTAGGATTGAACGAAGAAGATAAGAGGTATTTGAAGATAATTTACACCAAGTTTAGAGGTGGTCCTGTCGGTTTGAAGACCTTGGCCGCGGCTTTGTCGGAGGATGAAGGAACCATAGAAGAGGTTATAGAGCCTTACCTTTTAAGGATGGGACTCATTGAAAGAACACCAAGGGGAAGAATATTGACACTTAAGGGGATAGAGCATATCACCAATGTCGTTAATTGATACCATAAATCCCTACGCTTGGATTGTTAAACTTATAAGATACTCATCAAAACCCATAACTCCCGATATACCTTCAATAACCGTAGGGAATTTGAGAACAGGGGGAACAGGCAAAACACCCTTTGTTATAGAATTGGCAAAAAGATTGGAGGATGCGGCTGTTATAACTCTCGGCTATGGTAGAAAGTACAAAGGGGTTTATTCATCCGATGAGTATAAGGACCCCTACCACTTGGGGGATGAGGGTTATATGATCTTCAAGAAAACTGGTAGAATCGTTATAGCGGCCAAGAATAGAATAAAAGCAATTGAAAAATCCAGGGAACTCGGTGCTAAGTATCTTATATTTGACGATGCTTTTCAATATTTCAGATTGAGGGCACATGTAAATGTACTCCTGTTGAGACCCTCCGATATAAATGCCAATGTTTTACCTTTTGGACCTTTAAGGGAACCTTTTGATTCCTATAAGAACGCGGATATCCTCGTTTTTAACTTAAAGGTTGATGAGGATTTACCCAATTTACCCGACTTGGAAAAGCCAACCTACTTCGTTCATTATAAAGTTATAGGCATAAAGTATAAGGGTGAGATGTTATCACCGAAGGGCCTACGCGTTTATGCGTTTTGTGGAATAGCGGATCCTTTCAGCTTCATAAAATCGTTAAAAGTTTCGGGCTGCGAGCTTGCCGGTTATAAGATATATCCGGATCACTGGTGGATAAGTGAAAGGTCATTACGAAGAATAAAAAGAAAGGCAGAGGAGATTAAAGCGATTCCGGTATGTACAGAAAAGGATTTTTACAGGCTCAATTTAAGCGATGATGATTTTGGAGTTTTGAAAGTGGAGTTGATAGGTGAGGAGGATATGTGGAGGTTTATAATGGGAAGATTAGAGATGATATAAATACTATGAGGGGAGTTATAGGGTGATAACGGGGATTTTAGAGTTTATTCCCTTCCCGAAGCGGATGTATGGAAAGGTATTACGCTGGTGGAATGATGAGATTTTCATGATTCAATAACCACCTTAACATGCCCCCTTCTCCTTAAACGTGCGTTGTATATCCTTTATACGCACCCCACCCATACGTATGATATTCCTTCGCCTCAGGTAGAAAGTTATTATCCACACATTATTCCTTTTGCTTCCCACATACGACCACATCTCATCTATGCTTACTTAACAGCCTCATCAAAGCCAATATATACCCTCGCTATCGTTGAATAACTCATCTTATACTTTGGCCTCTTCACCATCTGCCTCCCACACTCTTTGCATAGGTACAAGACCCACACCACCTAGTCCCCCTTCCCCTTAGCCTTATCTCGCTGCTCGCATTTCCTATCTCGCTGAAAACTAATGCTAACCACTTTACGCTTCTATTCTAAGCCTGTCCTTTATTTCTTTCCATCTACGAATACCGTATGGAAATACCCTAATTTATTTCAGTATAACCTTTCGCAGTTTGTTTCCAAACCTTATAAAATAAACGCCGTTTTTGAGTTTTATCTTTTTATCACCCATTATTCTATCCTCAAAAAGTTTCCTTCCTACGATGTCGTATATCTTAATGACTTCGGGATAAGGGGAATGTATCAAGATTTCCCTTCCAACGACTCTGAGAGAATGGGCCACTTCTTTATTCTCATAAAGCGATAAGGGTATGTATGTTCTTATATAATAATCAGCCCTACCAGTGAAAACGGGAGGAACATGCGTACTATCGTAAGGTGTCGTGTGAATAATGTCATAACTTATTGCCTCATAAAGGGTGTCAATATGTAAGGATATATAACCCGTGTAAGCCACATATTTTATCCGCATGTTGAATTTTCTATGGGTGGTGAAGTGGGTATATATCAGTGTATCACCAGAAGCCGTGTCTATATACATAACTCGCCTTTCGGTGGTTTTTATGCGAAGCGTTATATCGTTGATTTGCACGATGGAGGTATCCCCATACACATCTATCCGAGCCTCAGCGGTATCAACATATATACTATCAATTATGGAATCCGTATCAAAGTGTGCATAGGGATAATATGTCCTTAGAGGGTAAAGGCATGTATCTATCGCCTGCCATCTGTCCCCCGAAATCAATGGAAACTTCAAATGTTTTATGGGCAAGGGTATCCCAATTAGGTCAGTATTTAAGACATCAATAAGAAAAGTTCCATCAAAATAAACGAAACTAGTGTCCTCATAAGGTACCATGTCGTAATGGTGAGTTCTATATATCGCTCTATCAACCGAAAATGAGCACCTCGTCCCGCTTCCATCCCACACATCAACTGAGAATATACTGTCCTTCGTTTGGTGCGTTGATCCTACCTCCGTGTTGTAATAATACCTAAAAGCTCCAAGCGTATCTCCTGCAAAGGATAAGCTGGAAACTAAAATGATCATTTTCACCTCCTTACTTTATCCATCTTAAACCCTTAACATCGGTTCTGAATCCGATATTAACGGTAATGCTATCGGTGGAGGTTGATAATAGGGTTATCTTACCAAAATAGTCGTTTGTATCTATATCCGCACTTGCGGAATTCAACCATAAAGCATGCGTTCCTATTAGCCTTACAGTATCGGAATATCCGAAGGTGTCTGGTGCCAAGGTTTCTGAAATACTATCGCTTATGAGCACTTTACCGGCCATTGAATAAAGCCCAACAGCATAGATCTCACCGCTTAGTTTTATGAATTTTATATAAAATGTATCCTTTGAAGAATCATAGGACGAGGTTTCTTTTATGGATACGGGAGGATAGGTTATGGACAATGTGTTGTTGCAAGTATCGTATAGACATAGAGAGTATGTGTAAAGTGTATAAGGGCTTATAATACCGTCCGAACCATCCATCCCGCATTCTGAACTACAAGTATATTCCAGTTGCACATATCGCGGAATATTTTCCGGTGAGAAGGTTAATGCGGTATCCTTTGGATTTAAGATTATCGCCGTATCGGGTTCCATCGTTCTTAGGGTTAGTTGATCCGAACCTTCATCTTGCCACTTTATAGTTATGCTCCTCCCCCTATTCGTAGCTTTTACGCTTTCAACTATAAGACATTTTGAAGGGACACATTCCGACATACCGCACTTTGAATTGTTAAATATCAAAAATGATAAACATACAAACGCGAACCTCTTCATCTTATAACCTCCTTTTTTATTTTCCCTCCAAACTCAACAAAATAAATCCCTTTCCTAAGACTTATCTTCCTAACACCGGCTATAGCTCCTGAAAATACAATCCTACCCGAAACATCGTATATCCTTAACTTTTGGGGTTTTGAGGAGAAGAAGGTTAATGTCTTCCCTGCATTCCGGTAGGTACCAATATTATTTCTGTACGCGGAATATAAGCAGGAAATGGAATCCTCGCTGTACGCTATTTCCAAAGTATCCGAGGGTTCTCCTTCATTGCCAAACATATCCACAGCGGTTATAAAATATCTCACACTAACACAAGGGTATAACCTATCTATAAATATCGTATCACGCGTGGAACGTAAGGGAATAAATGAGGAATAATCTATACTTCTATAAATTTTATATCTCCTAAGATCCGCTTCCTTATTAGGTTGCCAAGCAATAATAACGCTATCAATTAAAGTATCTATACGATGTATCCTTAAATTTTGGGGTTTAGCAGGAGGTATTCTTAAATTTCTTCTTATAGGCACAGCATTGTACAGCCCAGGATATACCCATTGAGGTAAAGAATCTTTAACCCATATACTTTCCATAGAACCCAAAAAATCCGAAACATATCCCACATATATCTCATGCCTTGAAAAACCCAAAGCCGGTGTCCTGAAATATCCATTTGTATCAACAGTTGTGAAGCTACCGATATGTATAGGTATATTCTTCTCAGCGCCCACGGCTCCTATTATATCATACGATATGGATAGAGGAAATCCCAAAATGATCTCGGCGAGTACCGGAGGAATATCGTTGATAAATTTACAGTACGCAGTATCACAAACCTCTATTTTAATACGCTCTTTATTTTGTTGGGAAGAAAAGATTTCAAATTCTGCCGTGCCTAGACTATCAGTAATTAGCAATGTGTCTTTAAT
>WGFI01000065.1 GCA_015492295.1 Caldifarciminota bacterium | reverse complement strand
TTGTTTTCAAGATGACACCTTATCTTTACGGATGTCCTGATATGATAGTGGATACATTGAGGCCAATGAACTCATCCCTTCCATCGGTTATAGATTATGACAGCGTAGCATTTTACGATTGGACGAGTTATACGCCTGTGATAGACTTACCTATGGTGGAAATTTCACCCGATCCATTGTGGTTTGAGCCTATATGTTCAATAAGCTCTGAGGAGAGGTATATTGAGGAAGATGATGGAGGCGAATATGAGGTTTATGATGTTTCTGGTAGGCTGATATACAGAGGGTATTCGGATGGAACTAAGTTGAAAAGAGGCGTATATTTCTTACGGAAAGGAAAAAAGGTTTATAAGAAAATCGTAAGGTGATTTTGTAGCATTTATCCTCTACTTTTAGATTTGAGAACATCACTTGTAAGGAATTTATGTAATTCCAGTATCATTTTTAGGAAATCCTCGTAGCTGTCCAAAGGTATTTGAGTATCTTTATCGGATAAAGCATCATTCGGATTCGGATGAACCTCAGAAAATATGCCATCAACACCAACAGCCACGGCCGCCCTTGCAAGATGCGGTATGAGCTCACGATAACCCGACGATGTCTTTGATATACCTGGAATTTGAAGTGAATGGGAAGCATCGTAAATAACTTTTATCCCTTCTTTCCTCAATCTAACTATGTTTCTAAAATCCACAACTAGATCATTGTACCCGAACATCGTACCCCTTTCGGTTATCCATACATTCTCGTTGCCCGTGCTCAAAACCTTTTCAACGGCCCTTAAAGCCTCGTTAAAGGACATAAACTGACCCTTCTTTATATTCACGGTTTTACCCGTTCTTCCAGCCTCAACCAACATATCCGTCTGTCTTGAAAGAAATGCGGGTATCTGAATAACATCAACAATCTCAGCGACCTTGGGAATATCATGTACATCATGAACATCCGTCAGAACTCTCAAACCTATCTCTCTCTTTACCCTTGATAGAATCCTTAACCCTTCATCTATACCTGGACCTCTGAAACTTTCTATTGATGTTCTGTTCGCCTTGTCGTATGAAGATTTAAATATCAACTCAACCGAATATCTTTCAGAGATTTTCTTTAAAGCTTTGGCCGTGTTTATTATCATATCTTCGCTTTCTATCACACAAGGACCCGCTATGAATATCAGCTCCCTATTGAAGTACATCTCTCGCACCTCTGTGAAAAGGTAAGATTATATCCGTTATACCCTTCATATCTTTACTGCTGATCTTGACTTCCCTGTGGGCTATTTCCAGAGGTTGGGGATATCCGAGGGGTGAGATCTTGGAGATGTAGCCTAAAATATCCACGATGTTGCTTTGATCTTCAACATTCAGAATTTCAACTTTATAGGTTGATGGGGCATTATCCGAAAATCTGACGAATGTCTCATATATATCAATGTCAAGTATATGTACAAATTCGTCCATAAGCTTCTTTTTCACATCTTCCAAATTCATAACCAGAGGAGGTGCGAACCCTTTACCCGATGTGCATTTATTGAACATAGCCTGATCAGATATATAATAGTCCGATACTTCCCAAAGTTGCACATACCTGTTGGAATATGAATCTTTTGTTATGAATAGTATAGGTTGTTTGAGATTGGTGAGATTCTCAATGGCGATCATATATTCGTAGTATAGGAGTAAAGACTGAGCGTATCCGAATATTCCAAAATTTTCATTATATCTATCCGCAAGCTCAGGGAAAACGAAATCCTTGGATAAGAACTCCCTTCTAATATACTCTATGTTTGATTTAATTTCTTCTTCAATGTTATGGAGTTCTGATTTCTTCGTTATATGCTCAACCCATCTCTCAGTAGGTTTGGGACTTATGACATCGCTCGCGAATGAGCCGTCCATAAGGATTATATAATTATCTTTCTCTTCCTTTATCACCTTCAATACTGATTTTATCTCCGCCAGCCTCATCCACATTGAAAGGAACTCATCAAATATCCTTCTGGTATATATATTCCTTTCAATGATACCAACATATGAAATTCCTAAGTCTTCAAGGCTTCTGTTTTGTTGCTTCATAACCAGGCCAGTTAATGCGAAGATCACATTAACATCCTTTACAATATAATTGTAAGAACCATCGGAAGCTATAATACGGTAATCCTTTGCACTTTCAGGAATCTGCCACCATTCAACTCTCAGAGTATCTCCGTGATCCCTAAAATTGAAAGAACCTAAAAGTTTCTCTTTGTTCTTTGCTAAATACTCCCATACGGACCTGTGCATTACTGTATCCTTATAGGCAGAGGATACGCTGATCCCTTCACAAGTAGCATGGTTGAAGGTGTTAAAGCTTTTTCTATACTGATATATTTGAGAACGTTTATCATAAGTAAAGCGGTTCCCGTATCGCTTACCACACTTGAAGGTATATAATGGGAGGTTGCGGTGGGGGGTAGGTTTTTTATGTACGGATCGTTATCGTTTAACTTAAAGAACACCTGAATAGAATCAGCATCGCTTACAGCATTCCAAGATACCAGAATTGAATCACCTACGCTGTGAAATAGGGTATCAACACTTATACTATCCGGAGGAGATGTGTTTGGCAAAGTGAATTCTATATTTTCACCATATTTTGCCGTGTATATTTTGACGAGTGTCCCTCCTGATAAATTCACATTTAAAGGTACCCCATTTGAATCCACAAGCATATAAAGTCCTTTGTCTGAATAGTATTGAAGTTGCGTGCTTCCAACCGATACTTGAGCCGATGGATCCTCCTGTCCATCAACCAAAACCTTGAAAAGTGCGGTTTCATACTTTAAAGTATCAAAAGCAGAAGGGAATGAAGGAGGTGTTATATCCGAAGGGAGTATAGAATAAAAGCTCCTTAAAGCGGGACCTGTAGCTCCACCTACACCAAAGACAGCCGTATGAGCGAGATTCACTTTCTTCTTACACGAAGCTAACAGAATAGCGCTTCCAAATAAAGCTATAAACGCTAATCTTTTCATGACGAAGATATTTTAAGGTTGTTAAATTTAATGGATAGATTGCCTAAAATTTAAACTCCACTTCACCTGAAAGTGGTGCTCAGGCATAGTGGGAAGATGGCTTATAATAACGATGGAGAACCGCAGATAATGGACATAAGCGATATAAACACACCGAGACCTGGAAGGAACATAAGGATAGATAGCACTTGGAAAGATACCATTCTACAAACACACATACACACCGTATATGTAGATAGCAGTTTAAGGGTTTATATGGTGAGCAATGAAAGGAGCACATTCATAGCGAAGTTGGACACAGCAAAAATAGACTCGTCTATCTATCCTGATTCAGTTGTATTGAGCTTCATAGGGATGATAAAGCCATGGCCTAGATCAACGGGGCATGATGTATGGGTAGAAGAAGAGGCAGATA
>WGFI01000064.1 GCA_015492295.1 Caldifarciminota bacterium | reverse complement strand
TATGCTGCTACGAGAAGGGTGGTTATTACCTCCGCATCGCTCATCTTTGAGCGGGGGTCGTCTTTGTGACCTTTCTCCCTTAGAACACACCCCCAGTGTAAGGCGGAACAATTCCCCTCACTGGGGGTAACCTTTAAATAGCAACTCGGGTTTTGATATATATCTTTTGATTGTGCGTCCTCTTGAACTTGGTTTAAGACTTCTATCAGGGTATCTTACTCAAAAGTTTCGCTAATGCTACCTTGCAAAACTACCAATCCCTATTAATTATCAACCTATTTCAACCATAACCTTTAAAGCTTCAGGTCTTTTAGCCAGTTTGAATCCCCAATTCAAATTCTCCAACTTTATCCTGTGAGTTATGAGTTCTGAAGGTTTTACATCCTTGATTATACTCATAGCCAACCTCATATCATCGGGCCCAGCTGAATAAGAAGGGATTATGGTGATCTCGTCAAAGTATATCCTATTTGCATCAAGCGATAATGTCTCACTTGGTGGAAGTGGCGCAAACATTACGATTCTCCCGCCTCTTCTGACATATTTCAATCCTTCATTTATCGCTTTTGAATTCCCCGGTGCAACTATAACGACATCAAACTTATTGTCTCCCAAATCCTCATAATTTCCCACATTTTCCAAAAATTTTCCAGCCAATTCAATCCTTGTAGGTTGAATATCAACACCGAAGATCTTCGCTCCAAAAACCTGACAAACTTTAAGATTCAATATACCCATGAAACCTAATCCTATTCCTAAAACATTTTCGCAAGGTTTTATACCTGCCCTTTTGACAGCCTTTACGGATGTAGCCAGAGGCTCAATAAGAGCAGCATCATCATCCGAAATATTTTGTTTAATCTTCAATACATCCACTTTATGTATTTCTTCTGGAACTCTTATATACTCGGAGAAACCCCCAGGATATATCTTACTTTTTCTCCAAGTATCGCAATGGACATAATCTCCTCTCAAACAACTATCACAAACCATACAGGGTGCATGATGATGAACCACAACCCTTTCGCCTATATTAAAATTCTTAACATTTGAACCGACTTTATGAACTATCCCAACAATTTCATGCCCCGGCGTGTATGGCGCTTTCATATCAACATACCAATCCATCAATTCCCCCGTACATATTCCACATTTTATTACTCTCACTAATATATCAGTGTCGGTTATTTGAGGAATGTTTTCTTCAACTAACTTTATCTCATCGTGCTTACGGAGTATAGCCCTTTTCATAGTGAGTATTACATACCCAGAAGCATTTTCACTATACCTATGAAGTTAGGATTGAACAGTGTCATACCGAGGATTGTAAGGATTATCAGGAAGAACAGCAACAAGTTCGTCCTGTCTATCTTATGGTCAAACTTTTCTTCAAGCCTTTGATACCTCTCATTCATCTTCTCATCAAGTGCCTTAACCTCCGTCTCAACCGCCTTTATTTTTTCTTCAAGTACCGAATACTTGGCGTCCATCTTCTCCTCTAAGGAATGTATCAGGCCTTCAAGATAGGAATACTTGGTATCCACCTTCTCTTCAAGTGCTTTTATCTCCGTTTTCAATGTTTTAAACATCTGGATATACTCCCTCCTATTAGCTCTGATCTCTGCCTTTAAAGTCTCAAACAACTGTATAGCCTCATCCTTGGTTAGAAACTTACTCGTCAGATTCTCCTTAACATCCTCAAGGTAATCGGTTAGAACCTTCGCAGTGTCCTCTCCAAGCTTTTCCCTTAGCTTCAAGAAAAGTTCAGCTGTGCTTTGTCTCATATCCGTATTCTAAGGCTGAAAGGGTTTCAGCGAGAAATCCACTATCTAACCACTTTCTTCACCTTACCCCCTTCAGCCACAACAAAGTATATTCCCCTCCTTTCAGGCTTGAAACTCTTATACTCGCCTCTGTATATCCTCCTGCCGTCTGTGGTGAATATCTTCACATAATCGTCAGGCTTTAAGACCTTACTTTCATCCACGCTTAACTCGTCATCATTGCCAAGAATACCACATCCGCCTTCATTGGAAGTGGCATCAATTACCATTATAGAGATAGCATTTCCAACCGCAACTATCTCAACACATCCATCACCATCCACATCCCCAACACTTACAGACCATTGATCACCCCCATCTTGCCATAGTAATGTTCCAGATGAGGATAAAACATAAATACTTCTACCTCTACCATGAGTTATAATTTCTATCCCAGGAGATGGATCAATATCGGCTAAGACTATATCTTCATACAAAGTATATGAACTAAGAACATTGTAGGACCAAACCAAGGAACCATTGGTACCACGCAGAACATGGATATATCCATCCCAGCTACCCACAGCGACCTCAACATTTCCATCATTGTTTATATCTCCAATTGTGGGAGAGGAATATACACCTGCAAGCGTTGTATAAGACCAAAGGAGTGATCCATTTGTGCCTCGTAAGGCATAAACTTTATTATCAAGACTGCCTATAACAACTTCAATATTACCATCTCCGTTTATATCTCCTATCGCAGGGGAAGAATATATCATAGAATCTGTTGTATAAGACCAAAGCAATGATCCATTAGTTCCTCGTAAAGCATATAACCTATTATCTAGACTACCAATAACAACTTCAATTTGTCCATCGTTGTTTATATCTCCTATCGCGGGAGAAGAATGTATAGAGCTTCCTGTTGTGAAAAACCAAAGTATCGTTCCATTAGTTCCCCGAAAGGCATAGATTCTACTATCCCTACTACCCACAACAACCTCAATTTGCCCATCGTTGTCTATATCTCCAATAGCAGGAGAAGAATACACACGATCCCATGTTCCATAAAGCCAAAGCAATGAACCGTCTGTTCCTCGTAAAGCATAAACTGCATTATCACCATTACCTACAACAACTTCTACTTGTCCATCCCTATTTATGTCTCCTATGGAAGGTGATGAATATATACGACCCAAAGGCCTTGTATTGTAGTTCCATAGTAAAAATCCATCTGTCCCTCGTAAGGCGGAAATATATCCATAATCATCACCTACGACAATCTCAATTTGCCCATCGTTGTTTATGTCTCCTATGGCAGGAGAGGATCTGATCCACTCAGGTGTAATATAACTCCACTTAACATACCTCCCACTCGTAAAATTCCCTTTCATAGTCTGCCTTCCAGTATGATTCTGCGTTCCATTGAACATCTGCCAGGAACCATTAGCCCAGTCAGAAGGTGGAACGCAGGTTGTCTGAAACCCGCAACTCTGGGCGTTTATAAACTCAGGAAACAAGCCTAAAAACACCCAAACAACTAACACTAAGCCCCTATATTTGTTTATTTGTTTGTTTGTTAAGGCTTTCATAACGAGGATATTATAATGATGAAAAGCTTTTTGTCAAGGTCTCAATCACCAAGGCGCATATACTTTCCACCTTAAAATTCCCAACCGTGCCAAAGAGGGATATAAAAAGGGTGCTTGTGGCAAACAGGGGGGAAATCGCCGTAAGAATAATATACGCTTGTAAAGAGTTGGGTTTGGAAACGGTTGCAATATACAGCGAGGCCGATGCTGATAGCTTGCATGTTCAATTGGCGGACTATGCGGTATGTGTCGGAGGCCCATATCCTAAGGACAGCTATTTGAATATACCCAACATAATAGCCGCGGCTGAGGCGTGGGATGTTGATGCTATACATCCCGGATACGGATTTTTGGCCGAAAATGAAGATTTTGCCCGCATAGTTGAAATGCATGGTCTCGTCTTTATAGGACCCACACCCGAACAGATAGCCCTTATGGGTGATAAGGTCATCGCTAAAAAAACGGTTAAAGAGGCGGGTGTTCCCCTCGTTCCAGGTACGGATAAACCTTTGGAAGACTTGAACGAGGCCAAGCGTATAGCTTCCGAGATAGGTTATCCCGTTCTATTGAAGGCTGCGGCTGGAGGTGGTGGGAGGGGTATGAGGATAGTAAATGATGAAAAAGAAATGGAAAGTAAATTCCTTTCGGCATCCTCCGAAGCCGAATCCGCCTTTGGAGACGGCAGGTTATACCTTGAAAAATTCATAACCAAGCCAAAGCACATAGAGGTGCAAGTCTTAGGTGATGAATATGGAAATATAACCCACCTGTTTGAGAGAGAGTGCTCGTTGCAGAGGAGACACCAGAAGGTTGTTGAGGAGGCACCGAGTCCTTCAATAAACGAGGAGCAAAGGAAAAGACTCTTGGAGTACGCAGTTAAAGCAGCGAAACATATAAAATATCGTAGCGCTGGAACACTTGAATTTCTGATGGATGAGGATGGAAATTTCTACTTTATAGAGATGAACACGAGGATACAGGTTGAGCATCCCACAACGGAGATGATAACCGGTGTTGATCTTATAAAATCTCAGATCTTAATAGCTATGGGTGAGAAGCTGCCTGTGAATCTTCAACAACTTCGTATCAACGGGCATTCAATAGAAGCGAGGATAAACGCCGAGGATCCTGAAAACAACTTCTCTCCAAGCCCAGGGAAGATAGAAGTTCTGCATAAACCGGGAGGTCCAGGGGTAAGAATTGATTCCCATATATATCAAGGATACACCATACCACCATATTACGATTCCTTAATCGCTAAGCTCATAGTATGGGGTAAGGATAGGGATGAGGCCATAAATAGGATGAAAAGGGCACTATCCGAATTCGTTATAGGCGGAATAAAAACGAATATAAAACTCCATCTTGATATACTGCACAGACACGAATTCATAAGTGGAAAATTCTATACCAATTCCTTAGAAAAATGGCTGTGATATTTAGGCCCTTAGAGAGGATCGGCGATTTTGCAATATTCTTCGTAAAGACGCTTCTATCAATATTTGAGGTGCATAAATCCGCAGGCGAGATTTTGAGGCAGATTTCTATAATAGGATACGATTCGTTGGTTATAGTTTCCGGAAGTTCAACCTTCGTCGGTTTGGTATCGGCGGTTCTCATATCATTTCAGATAAAAGATTTTGTTCCCACGAGCATAATAGGTATGGGTATATGGAAAGGCGTAATAACCGAGTTGGCTCCCGTGCTTACGGCTTTGGTGGTGGCGGGGAGGGTTGGTGGAGGCCTCGCCTCCCAGATAGGTACCATGAGAGTAACGGAGCAGATAGATGCCCTTGAAGTTATGGGAATAAATCCTTACAGGTTTCTCATACTTCCACGCATAATAGCAGGTGTAATATCCATACCCTTACTGACGATAATTGCAACTTTCATATCAATATTCTCAGGTATAATCTTCGCGACTTATGTGTATGGAATGCCTTACAATGAACTCGTTGAAGGAATGAGAATGAGCTATAATCCCCAGGATTTAATCGTAGGGGGCACGAAATCCCTCACCTTCGCCACAATAATATCTTTCATAAGTTGTTATGAGGGTTTCACAACAGAAGGTGGAGCCATAGGTGTGGGATTCTCAGCTATGAGAGCCGTCGTGTATTCCGCCGTTCTTATACTCGCCGCGGATTTCATAATTTCCCTTTATTTCTTTGGAAGATGACGGGTTTAATCCTTTTTTCAGCGGTCAAGGTTGCCGTTTTGTTCGTAGCTGATCAGTTCAAATATGAGTATCTTAATAGGTTTAACAAAAAATTTATAAGTGATGGTTTTAAACGACTGATGAAGGACGGACTGGTTTATAGCGATTGTCATCATATGCATGTGCCAACATACACGGCGGTTGGACATGCGACCATATCCACGGGTGTTGAGCCGAGAATCCATGGGATATATTCAAACTACTGGTATAGCCGTAAAGAGGGAAGGATGATAAGCTCGGTTTATGATAAAAAGTTTGGAAGATCCCCGATGAATTTGAGGTTTCCAACGGTAGGGGATAATCTGAAACGGATTTATGAAAGATCCAAGGTTATAAGTCTATCCTTAAAGGATAGGGCAGCGATACTTCTCGGAGGTTATAGCGCGGATGTTGTATTGTATCTTGATAGGGAGGGAAGATTCACCACGAGTGATTATTATAGAAAACCGAAATGGTTAAAAGAATTTAACCGAACGCTAAAAGGTAAGGATAAGATTTTTAAAGGGAATTCAGCGCTTTTTGAGCTTTTTAAGATGGCCTTAAAAGAGGAAAATATCGGAGAGGATGAGTATCCCGATCTCGTTATGCTCAGCTTTTCGTCTTTGGATTTGGCTGGACATAGATACGGTCCGGAAAGCAAAGAGGTTGAAAGGTTGGTTTTGCAGCTGGATACGATAATATCAAAAACGCTGAAACTTCTGGATAAGGAATTCGGTAAAGGAAACTATCTTTTCGTATTTACATCCGATCACGGCGTAGCTCCAACACCTAAGGATTTAGGAGGATACTTCTACCCAAATAAACTGAAAGACAGTTTAAATTCCATAATGAAAAAGATCTTTAAAAAGGACAGTCTGGTTCTTTTCGTATCTTCACATTTGATCTATCTGAACTACGATAAAATGGAAGGTTTGGATTCCAAGATGGTTATGGATACCTTGAAGTCGGTGATGATGAGGTTGAAAGAGGTGCTAAAAGTATATACATCGTACGATTTAAAAAACATGATACCTAAGGATTTCGTAGATTCGCTGGTTTTAAACGGATACTTTGAAGGTTCCGATGTTGATATGATATACATCTTAAAGCCCTATTGGTTATACACCTACGGGAATGTAAAGGCCAATCACGGCTCCCCTTACTTTTATGATACACATGTGCCACTGGTATTTTATGGGTTATGGAAAGGAAGGGTTGATAGCAGGTGCTCAATAACCTTAGTTGCGAAAAAGCTAATGGAAGCCTTGGGTATATATTAAGGAAAGAGATATAATCATCGCTATCAATAAGGCGAATATAAGCCAATACTTCAACTCCTTCCTAAGTATATACGCTATCAGAATATATACTATCAAAGGGGATACGGCCCAGATGACGAGTCCAAAACGAATGTTAAGTAAGGAAAGCGATATACCTACTGCTACGAGTATAAGCGGGAATCTATTCATCGTAGAAAAGTAAAATGTAATATGCTACCGCCCTTTTATCCTCTTCGGAAAGAATATCTTTGAAAGAATACATATTCGTTCCTTCTATTCCTTCGTTCAGTATCCTTATAGTTGCGCTTGGGACAGGATTGAATCTCCTAAAATCCGGTGGTGGAGGAATGAGATTTCCTAAGCCTTTGCCATCCCCATTTATACCATGGCAGGGAGAACATACGGTTTCATACACATACCTCCCACGAGATACTATGTCCTTATCAATATTCAATGTCTCCTTCTTCGCGCTTATGGAAGATATGAACTTCGCCACCTCCCATTTTTCCTTATCCGTTAAGTTATCAAACGGTCTCATAGATGTACCCTCCACACCGTTTTTCAGAATTTCAACTACATACTCGGGTTTTATACGATATTCAGAAAAAACTGGGGCCGGAGGTTTGAGGTTATTCCCTTTGAAATGACAACTCAAACACTCCCTCTCAAATATAATCTTACCTATTTGCGGTCTCTCACCCAATCCAAAGAGTGCGATAAACATACTTTTACTTCTTCTCGGGCAGAAATTCTACGGAGGTTATACTATAAAATGCCCTTCCTTGCGATGCCGATCTCAACTCCCCTGCAAGATCAAATGTGTTTTTCAAAGGTATCAAAGCCTCAACGGTGCTCACACCCAATTCATCGTATATGTTCCTTATATCTCCATCCAAGGATCTGAGCTTGTCTATAACATTTCCCAAGTATTCTCCAGGGGTCATAACCTTTATTTTGGCGTAGGGTTCAAGGAGTATGGGATTCGCCTTTTCCAACGCCTCACTTAGAGCTTTAACGGCTGCCGCCCTTATTCCCAAGGGGGTAAATTCGGGTGAGTGGTTTATCTTAAACCTCACCTTTACACCTATAACCGGATATCCCATAATCGGACCAAACTCAATTACCTCCTCAAATGCGTATCTTAATACTTCATAAATTTCCTTCGGGACATCGCCGTACACCTCCATTTGGTTCTTATCGCTTACCTCAACCTCCACCTCAACCACACCCTTATGAACCTTCTCGGCGGTTTCCTTAACGAATTCAGCCTTTGAAGATGAGGAGGAGGTTATCGTTTCCCTGTAAGATACATAAGGCTTTCCCGTTCTAACCTCTATGTTATAATCCCTTTTCAGCCTGTCTATAATTATATCAAGATGCAATTTCCCCATGCCCGTTAATATAAACTGCCCTGTACTCTCATCTTTTCTAACTTTCAAGGAGGGATCCTCCGCCTCAAATATCCTTAAAACCTCTTCCAAAGTGGATTCATCGGAGGATCTCTTGGGTTCAACGGCGATGGAAACCAAAGGTTCAGGAAAGGGGATCATATCAAGTATAACCGGTTCATCAGCGGATGTTAGAGTATCTCCGGTTATAGTATCATCGGAAAGTCCGACTAAGGCAACTATATCGCCCGCCTCCGCTTTCTTCAACTGTTCCTTGCGATTTGCGTGCATCCTATAAATCCTCGTGGCTCTCATGGTTTTTCCGGTCCTTGGATTGTAGATTTTCGTCATAAATGTTATTTCCCCTCTATATATCCTCGTATAAAAATATTTATTCTTACCTTTCGGATCAACTTGGATTTTGAAAACCTGAGCAACGAGATTTCCTTCCCCAGTATGTACAAAAATATCTTTGTCATTTAATTTCCCATGCACGGGTGGGACATCCAAGGGTGATGGCAATAGATCTATTATTGCATCCATCAAGGGTTGGATTCCTTTGTTTTTTAAGGCGGAACCTACGAATACGGGAAATATTTTATTTTCAATAACACCTTTCCTTAGAGCTTCTTTGATCTTTTCGGGAGGCACAAAGCCTTCCTTTTCATAGATCTCAAAGATTTCATCGTCGTATTCCGAGGCTTTGAGTATTATATCTTCATAATAATTCAAGGACTCTTCATCAAATTCGTAATCTTCTATACGAAATTTCTCACCCGTCGGATCAACATCCCATATATATCTCTTTTTTTCAACCAAATGAATCACTCCTACAAATTCACTTTCCATACCTATCGGCAACGTTATTATCAGAGGATCAACACCCAACTTCTTCTTCATACCTTCCACCACCCTTTTAAAATCCGCCCCTATTCTATCCATCTTATTTATAAATACTATCCTTGGAACTTTGTATCTCTCCGCCTGTCTCCATACGGTTTCACTCTGAGGTTCAACCCCTTCAACTGCGCTAAAAATCACTACTAATCCATCAAGCACTTTAAGGGATCTTTCAACTTCCACCGTAAAATCTATATGTCCAGGGGTGTCTATGATGTTTATCCTGTGTCCTTTCCAGAAGCAGGTAGTAGCCGCCGATGTTATGGTTATACCTCTTTCTTTTTCCTGAATCATCCAGTCCGTAGTTGCGGTTCCTTCATCCACGCTACCGAGTTTATGAGTTTTACCGGTATAATAAAGCACCCTCTCCGTCGTTGTGGTTTTACCGGCGTCTATGTGTGCAACAAAACCTATATTCCTAACCTTTTTTAGATCAACCTTATCGGACGCCATGATTAAACCGTTATCCTCTTTCTCCCTTTCTTGCGCCTCCTTTTCAAGACCCTTCTACCGCCGGGTGTCCTTTTCCTCGCCAAAAATCCATGCTTGCGTTTCCTTTTTCTCCACGAAGGTTTTCTGTAAGTTATTGACATAAGCGGGAATTATAAACCTGAACCATTTCGGTCGTAGAATATTTGTATGATCTCTATCATTTATCCCCGTGATGATTTTACAGCGGCGGATATATCCATAAAAATTGCTATGGATATTGAAGATATAGAAATTTTTCCTGTTCCCAAGTATCCCGGTAGAAATGAGAATTTGGTATTTAACAATCTCAACAAATCTCAGGGAGTTATATTTATAATGATGGATCCCTCTTTGAATATTGATAGTAAGACGAAAAGAGAAATTCGCTTTGTTCTATCACAAGGTAAAGAGTTCTACGCTGTGATACCAGAAGGTTTAAATTTAAATCTAGGAAGCAGTAAGGTTATAACTTATAAGCCAGATAACATAAACGATTTGATTGAGAAAGTTCATGCCGAAATACTTCGCCTAAAAAGAAGGAAAGAGCAGGAGGATGCCGTTATAATTCTGACTGTTTTAGCTCTTATACTTATAATGTTCTTGGCGTTAAATGCGGTTGCGAGGAATAAGTAGAAGTTTGCTCCTTTTGGATACAAATATGCTGATAGGGAGGTTCCGCAAAGTTTTAAGGTACCTTATTAAATACACAAAAGCAGCAGGTATATGGATACCTAAAACTGTGCAAAGGGAATTTTTATATGTTTAAACGAATCCAAAGAGAGAAATTTTTTAAATTTTCTGAGCGTTGAAGTCTATAAAAGTGAAAAATATAGCATTGATGCCAGCGAATCCGATGCGATAAATCAGATGAAGATATTAAATGCTGATTTTGAAGTTTCCTGTTCGTTTTTAACCAATGATGGAAAGGTTGAATTGGAAGGACTTTAAGGAATTTATTTATAAATATGTTGGAAATACATATCTAACGCGATATGTAGGTTTTACCCGATTAAAATCGGAATTGGAGAGTGCTCCAATCTTTACAAGTTAAAACTCTATCGTGTGGTCGTTTTTATTTGATTTCTTATCCTCCACCCATTTATCGTTCCCTTCAAGTTGGTTGGTATTCTATAAATACGATGGGTGGGTATAAGGGACTATGTGAATTCATAACTTTTCAGCGTAATACCCTCGTGGATGGATTTATCTAAGAATATATCCTGTGAACTCAAATTTAACGCGCTTAAGGAACTCAAACGTATTGATGTATTCCACCCCTAACGCTTTGCACACATTAGGAATTGGAATCCGTTTCTTTATATTGGGACTGTGTGCTTCGTGAGTGATGACTACAAAACCATATGCGTGGGCATACGAGACGATCCAGGCATCAGCGTTGTCAGATTTCATAAACTCCTGTTTTGCTTTATCTAAGAACTGTTTCTGCGAATTTGCCCAATTGATCACTATTTGGTAGGATCTAACCACATCTAAGTTATCTGTACTGGCAAAGTGCTCACCAAACTGCTTTTCTGCCCAATTCTTTAACCTATCATCTTCCTTTTTTAGCTCCTCAAGCACTTTATCAACGCTAAGTACAATCCCACTTTCCGCCAGTTCAATTAAAGCTTCCCAAAATGGATACGCTATATCAAAGGCGTAGTATCTCCTATAGGCCTCTATAAACACGTTGGTATCCAGCACATATCGGCTAACGCCAAAACTCAAAGAACCTCTCATAGCATACCCTCCCTTTTCAGAAACTCCACAAAGCGGTCAAACTTCGTTCCATATAAACCGGTCAGCTCGTAGGCTTCTCTATACAGGATTCTACCGCTTATAACCGTAGAAACAACGGCGACAGAAAAGGATTTTCCGAGTTCCATAACTTGGCGCAAATAGAAGTCGCCACCTCCCCTGTCTTCTTTTTTTCTAACTTTGGAGAGATAAGCTTCATAGAAAGAATGAAATTCACCAGGGGTTATAAGCTTAAGGTCTAAAGCTCGCCTGGCCACAACTATCTGACTCACCTTGTATGCTTTTGCTAGCTCATCAAAAGGATCGTCAAGCTGCCGTAAATCTTCCCAGTCTTTTTTAAGGGTTTCAGAGGGTACGAGAAACTCCGCGGCTATCTTATCGCAGGCGATTTCCAGATCATCTCCGGAAGGCTGTAGCTCCCTGAGGTCAAACGCTGCACTTTCTCCCAACCATATGTGTGCGAGTTCGTGGGCAAGGGTAAATATCTGGGCGGCTTTAAAATCGTTAGCATTTATGAAAACAAGAGGAGCATACTCATCAACTAGAACGAATCCCCTGAATTCTTCAATGCTTAGTTTCCACCTCGTGTTGTTATTGACTATACTGCTTATGGAGACCATGATACCAGTATCTTCTACTCTTTGACGAAGGTATCTGTAAGCCTCCTCCCAGCTTTTGAATTCCTTTGCCCACATCTTTTCAAGGCCGAGTGCCCTTCTTATATCCTCCGCAATGGCTTTGGGATCATCTCTTATGGATGCGGAACCCACGAATTCAAGGGGGGAGTATCCCATTTCAACGCGATACTCTCGCATCCATAATTGCCTCCTTTGGGCTGTCCTCACGACTTCCAGAAGCCCAGGACTGGCTTCCCGCGTCTCCCCTTTACCCGTCCTGAAAAGGGGTATGGGTAGATCCTCCTTCGGAGGATTATCTAGAAAGAGGTAGCCAAAAGGTATTTTAGCGGAACGGGCCAAACTTTCAAGCTGTTTTAATGTCGGCTTTCGTTTTCCTTTCAACCATTCATCGTAATTCTTGAGCTTTCTTTCATCTTTCGTCCATCTTCTCGCACGGTTTATCGCCCATCTGAGAACTTTCGGATCAACCTCTATCCTTACTCCCACACCTGTATTCTAAACCCGAACTGTTCTACATATTATATTTCTTTCCGAACCCTCTCCTTATAGTAAGTTAGGTCGTGGAATGTGATGATAATATCACCTCGCATTTCCTTCAATGAAGTTATCTAATACTCCCCCCTTCTCATGGCCCTTTCAATGTCCCTTTGCTTTATAAGTTCCTTCTTTTCATACTTCTTCCTACCCTTTGCAAGTCCTATGATAACTTTAACCCATCCCCTTTTAACTATAACCTTTAAAGGCACGGCCGTATATCCTCTTATGCTTATCCTACCTATTATACGGTTTATTTCATATCTATGAAGAAGCAACTTCCTCGGTCTTTTTGGATCAGGTGTGAATACATTGGATTTGGTGTATGGGGCTATATGCATATTGTAGATATATATCTCGCCGTTTTTAGGATGGACGAATGCCTCGCTTATGCTAACTTTACCCATCTTCACAGATTTAACCTCGCTACCCTCCAAAACTATACCCGCCTCAAAAGTCTCCTCTATCTCATAATCCCTATAAGCCTTACGATTCTCCGTTATCACCTTCTCATAAGCCATATCATAAGAAATACGAGGTTTAAAAGTAGCGTTAGAGCGAGTGAGATCAGCAAGGATGTGCCTAAGGGGAAATACACATCAATCCCTCTCCATTTAAAGTGAAAATCAAAGGGATTACTCGGCAGATTCAGCTTATCAATGAGCGTAAAAGCCAAACCTATAATTACCAATATGATCCCCATAACCACCACCAACTTTCCCATATCCTCAAGCATGATTGAGAATTCTAAGGTTGTGTCCTCCTCCCCATGAGGGCTCCCCGCTTCATCGTGGGCAAAGCCCACTACACGGGCTTAACTTCCCCGCGGCCCACGGGTAGTGCAGACTTCGAGCGGTATGTCAGTGCCTTAACTTGATATTATAAAGCCGAAAAACCTCTTGTCAGCTGATAGGCGTGGTTTTTTGTAAAGTGTTTCACCGTTAAAATACACGCCTATGCTAACGATATACGAGAAAATAATCTTCCTGATTTTTCTTGGGTTTTCAGGATTTCTGACTTATCGCAATTTTTCCTTGGTTTTAAAGGCGATCAAAAGGGGGAAGAATGTCAATGTTAAAATCAATGTATCCCGTGGCATTCAGGCTCTATTACTTCAAAAACCCATATTTAAAACCAGAATAATAACATCCGTATTTCATTCGTTTATACTCCTCGCGTTTCTTATATACGCCTTGGTAAATTTGCAGGATGTTTTAAGTGGATACATACAGAACTTTCATCTGTTCGGAGATAGTATAGTTCAAAGGATCTTCAACCTGCTGGTTGATGTGTTGAGCTTCTTAGCCTTAATCGGAGTAATATATTTTGGTTTGAGAAGGTATATATTCAAGGATAGGAGGTTATATTTTCCCGAGAATACACCGCTGCATCCAAACGCTCTGCCTGGGATTTTAAGAGATTCCCTCATCGTTCTTGTATTCATATTCGTTCATGTGTCTTCAAGGGTTTTACATAATGGCATCTCCTTGAAAGAATTTGACGCTTTTCAACCCTTTTCAAGTTTCGTATTTATTATATTTTCAAACACTCCCGAGAATTTAAGGGACATTTTGGGGCATATTTTTTGGTGGTTGGCTCTCGGTTCAATTCTAATGTTTTTCCCGTATTTCCCTTATTCAAAGCATATACACCTATTCCTCGCTCCTGTAAGATGGGCTTTGAGAAACGACAAACCTTACGCCTATGTTGAGCCTTTGAATATAATGCAAAAGATGGGTGAGGAGGGCGCGGAAGAAGAGGTGTTTGGAGCCTTGAACATTCAAGATTTACCATATACGCAAATAATGGATGCCTACGCCTGTATAATGTGCAACAGGTGTCAGGATGTATGTCCTGCGAACTTCACCGGAAAACCTCTGTCTCCCTCCGCGCTTATAATCAATTTGAGGTACGAGTTGAACGGAAGTCTAAGTGAATTTGCCAATGGTGGAAATTCAAAACCGCTTATGGATTTCGCGATAAATGAGGATGCGCTGTGGGCATGTACGACCTGCGGGGCATGCGTTGAGATATGTCCAGTTGGAAATGAGCAGCTAAGGACGATAATGGAGATAAGGAGGGGACAGATTTTGATGGAAGGCAAAGAGGTGGGATTTTCAAATGCTTTTAGAGGTATGGAGAATCAGGGTAATCCTTGGAACATGCCCGCCGAGAACCGTGAAAAATGGCTTGAAAATCTGGATGTTAAAAGGGCATATGAGAATCCGGATTTTGATGTTCTTTATTGGGCGGGATGCGCGACGTCCTATGATCAAAGATATTCAAAAGTTGCAAGAACTGTAATTGAATTGTTAAAAAGGGCCGGTGTGGATGTTGCCGTCTTAGGAAAGGAGGAGACTTGTACGGGGGATTCGGCCCGTAGGGCGGGAAACGAATATCTTTTTGAGATGTTAGCCATGCAGAATGTTGAAACCCTGAATAGATACAAACCGAAGGCTATAATAACATCGTGTCCCCATTGTTATCACACTATAAAGAACGAATATCCCGATTTCGGTCTTGATAAGAGTATAAAGGTTTATCATCATACGGAATATTTAAATATGCTGCTACGATTGGGCAAGATAAAAATTAAGAGAACGAACCAAACTTTTACCTTTCATGATCCCTGCTATCTCGGTAGGCATAACGGTGTGATCAAAGATCCAAGGGATATACTCTCATCCGTAGGGAATCTTATTGAACCTGAGAGAAGTGGTAAGAATTCTTTCTGTTGTGGCGCCGGCGGTGGGAGGATGTGGCTTGAAGAGAAGATAGGTAAGAAGATAAACATTGAAAGGACGGAAGAATTATTGAGAACGGGTGCGGATACGCTCGTTGTAGGATGCCCATTCTGCATGACCATGATCACCGATGGTGTAAAAGGTAAAGGCTATGAATCGGATAAGGTGAAGGATATATCCGAGGTCATAAAGGACAACTTATCATGAGCAAAGAGCACATCCTGGTGGTTTATATAAATCGTATTTTTCACGATCTAACCGCCTCGGATTATGACAGACAGCATCCGGAAATATTCCTTTTGGAGAAGGAAAGGATAAAGGGATTGTTTAAAAGGTTTTTTGGGGATGGGAAGTTTTCCAAGGTGATAGACATAGGTTCGGGTACGGGCTTTATCTATGAAACGGTTAAAGATATATTTAAGTATGGTGATTTCTATATGGTGGATATATCCAAGTCTATGCTCATGGTGGCCAAGGATAGACATCCGGAGTGCATTTACATAAACGCCTCTGCCCTGAGATTGCCTTTTAAAAACGAGACTTTTGATCTCGTTATATTGAATTCCGTACTTCATCATCTTCCCGACATCCCATCGGCCATGAAAGAGATTTATCGGATACTTAAACATAACGGTAAGGTGCTTATAAATCATGAACCCAACCTCAGATTTTCTTGGAACACCGTACTCTGGATTCATCACATTTTGTCAATGTGGTTTATTAAGCTAGCATCCCCTATAAGGTGGTTGAAGTCCGTAATAGCCAACCTCAGGGGCGTTAGAAATCCCGTATATGATGAGATCAACAGAAGACTTTTAGAAGAAGGTGTGATAGAGCAGCCATTGAAATACGAAGAAATATCCGCATATATTGATTATTTTTCCCCAACTGCGGGTTATATTAGGAAAGGGAGAGGATTGGATCCATATATGTTTGCTCATCTCTTCAAAATACTTTACCTTGAAACTTACGATCACCTCGGTAAATTATCCGAAAAAATAAGATTCCCGCTTATAAAATATTACGAAAGATTCTTAAAAAAACTTTATCCGACCGACGGTTCAAAGTTCGTAGTTATACTTGAAAAATGAAGGTCGTGGGTGTTCTATTGGCGGGTGGAAGATCCAAGAGATTCGGAAAGGATAAGAGATTCCATATATACAAAGGGAAATCGTTCATTGATAGGTGCATTGAGACCATGAGCGAGGTTTTTGATGAGTTTTACATATCCGCGGAAAAAGGGTTCAATTACAAGGATTACAATGTGATCTATGATATTGAGAATTATAAAGGTCCTCTGTATGCGATATACTCCGTTATGAAGAGTTTAAAAAGGGAAGCGTACGTTTTTACGGTCGTTGATATGCCATTCATAAGTTCCAAAACACTGTTGGAAATTCTGAAAGCTCTTCTAAATTACGAAGTCGTTTGTATAAAGGTTGGGGGGAACATATCCTTTCCCGTAGGTTTGAAATTTAAAGTGCTTACGGATATAGAACGCTTCATATCCGCGGGTGGTTCCTCCGTTATGAAATTTTTAATTTCACAAGATTGCAAATTTCTACACAAAGAGCCTTCTATGGAGTTTATGAATATAAACAGGCCCGAGGATCTTCAAGACTTGAATCAGAAACACCTGTGAGGTTTCACATTGTTAAAGACGTCGGAGAATTCCTCTATGTTCCTATGCAATTTCTTAGGATTCTCATGTATGCAGTATATGTCCTGCCTTTTCATAGGTAAGGGGCTTAAAGGACTCTTAACATATATACTTCCACACCTCTTCCAAGGTATGTATATACCCCTATTTCTAAACCATTCCGAGTTAATTATGGCGATTTTACCCTTAATTAAACTGAGATCCGGCAATCTCCCGGATAAATATATTTCCGCTATTTCGGGTGAGCCCAAACCCCAAATATCAACCAAGTGCGCATCCGTTTTATAGGATACCAATCCTATATCGTGTATGATGACGGTGTCATTATTATAATACCTCTTTATAAACTCCGACATAGTGTAATGCATCCTATATATATGATTGCACGCGAAGGGTGTCATAATGTGAATTTTGATCGCTCTGGGAATAAAAGGTATCAGTAATAGTCCGAAGATTATGCCGTTGAATACAAGGGATAGGTATAGAACAATCAGAAAAACCAAATAGGATTCGTACCTATAAAACCATCCGAACTCACCGAATTGGGTATGGAGGAATACCACGATGGGGAGAATTATGACATGAGGTTCCTTTTTGAATTTAAGCAAAGGTGCCAAAGAAAGCAAAAATAGGAAGAATATGAAAGGTCTGTGCAATCTCTCTATAAATCTACCGATAATTCCGTAATATATTCCCTCAATTGATGAAAGCTCCAAATGGAATCTCTTTAATTCAACCGATATTGGGAAAAACTTCCCCTGTATCTGAAGGTTCAGCATTCCCCAGATGAACACAGCGAGAAAACTGCCAAAAGCCAAATACGCAGCTTTCCTGTATTTACGAAGGAATACAAAGTATATAACCGTAGGCACAATAAAAAACAAGGTTTCGTATCTCGTAAGGGTTGCCAACAAGGATAGGATAAAAACGGATCCGTACTCAACCTTTTCCTTTATAAACAGGACATTTATCAAAGCGAAGAGGAGGAGTATATGCAGGGAGTGTTCCATACCTATGAATGTTATATGTAGGAAACCCACCACCGCTAATATGATTAAAGATTTTAGCGTTCCCAACCTCCTTTCAAGTAAAACTGATAAGGCAAGGAATATAAAAAAATTGAAAAACAATGGGGATAGTTCAAAGGGAAAGGAATAAAGCGTTATCAACCATAATAAGGATGAAGATGAAGAGGAAGGTTGTTCCAAAGGACCGTAGATACCCTTAGATATGATGTTCTTAACCATTGAAAGATGGATGTACGCGTCGTCAAGAGAGTAGGTGAAATGAAATGAGTTTATAAGTAGAACCAAAAAAAATATCATTCCAAAACCCAAAATATACAAGTATGCGGTCTTCAAGACGGGGATTATACTACGGAAAAACTTTGCAAATCAAACAACCTTAGAATAAACACTATGCTTATGCTCGTAATGGATATAAACATAAAGCCCGTGGAGATCAAAACTTTTAAGTTGGATAACGGTTTGAGGGTCTTTGTGGTTGAAGATCACTCATCCCCCGTAGCAACCGTTCAGGTATGGTACAGGGTTGGTTCAAGGAACGAATCTTATGGTATAACCGGGATTTCACACCTTTTGGAGCATATGATGTTCAGGCCTAGTAAAGGGATAAAAGGGGATTACAGCCAGATAATTGATAGAATGGGGGGATTTGATAACGCCTTTACTACCAGAGACGCCACAGCCTATTACGCTATGATACCTTCAAATAGGGTTGAAGAGGTCCTGAGGATGGAGGCTGATCGTATGAGAAACCTGACATTTGAAGG
Source organism: Caldifarciminota bacterium (assembly GCA_015492295.1). Taxonomy (GTDB): domain Bacteria; phylum Hydrothermota; class Hydrothermia; order LBFQ01; family LBFQ01; genus Caldipriscus. The sequence goes on along the minus strand of WGFI01000064.1, from coordinate 3,775 downwards.
ATTTGATGAGGAAAGGGAGGTAGTTAAGGAAGAAAGAAGGTGGAGAACGGAGAACATGCCGAGTGGGGTGGTTTATGAGATGCTATATGCCACCTCATTTATAGCGCATCCTTATAGGCATCCCGTTATCGGTTGGATGAGCGATTTAAATAACATAACCTTGGAGGATGTGAAAGAGTATTATGACACATACTATGCGCCGAACAACGCCGCCGTTATAGTGGTCGGGGATGTTGATAGTGATGAGATATACGAATGGGTTAAAAAATACTTTGGGGATTATGAGTCTAAGGATATACCCGAGGTTAAGACCAAGGAGCCTGAGCAGAGGGGGATAAGAAAGGCGGACATTAAGAAGGAGGGATTTTCAAAGATTTTAACCATATCTTGGCATATACCCTCCGGAAAGAATGAGGATATTTACGCTTTGAATGTTTTAACTGAGTATCTGAACTCAAAAACATCGGAGCTTTATAAGGACTTGATAGAAGGTGGTAAGGCATCTTCATATTCGGTATGGACTTCCGAGGGGATAGATCCGTCAATAATGGTAATATGGGTAAATTTGACGCCCAAGGCGAACTTTGAAGATGTGGAGAAGATAATCTTGAAGAACATAAAGAATATAAAAGAAAATGGGATAGAGGAGGAGTTTTTGAAAAGGGTGAAGAAGAGGGCGTTGGTTGATTATGTTAATCAGAGGGAAAGCGTTATGAGATTGGCTATGGCTATGGGATGGAGTTGGATAATATACGGTGACCCCTCAAAGATAAACGAGTATCCCGATAAAATATCCAAGGTATCCTCCGATGATGTAAAGAGGGTAGCCGAAAAATACCTGAAAGATGATGCATACACCGTTATAAGGTTGCATCCCATCCCACCTAAGGATCCTCAGGCCTTCTTTAAAGCCTTGCAAAAGGCGCAAGAAATAAAAAGATGAAGAAATTCTTCATACAAACTTTCGGTTGTAGAACGAATTATTACGACAGCGAGTATTTGAAAAGTGCCCTTTTGATGAAAGGATATAAATATACGGATTCCCCCAAAGATGCCGATATAGTTATCGTGAATTCCTGCGCAGTCACGCATAAAGCCGAAAGGGAGAGTAAGAGAGCCGTAAGGAAGTTTAAAAGGCTAGGTAAAGAAGTTATATATACGGGTTGCGCAGCGAAGCTCAGGCCTTACGATGAAGCATCGTTCTCAGGATCTCTGGAAGATGTTTTAAGTCTTTTCAATATCTCCCTTGATAACATATATCTCATAACCCTTAGTAGGACGAGGGGTGTTTTAAAGGTCCAGGAAGGTTGCGATTTTCAATGCACGTACTGTTCAATAAGGTTTTCAAGGGGGAGATCCAGAAGTATCCCAATTGATAAGATATTAAAGGACGCTGAATCCTTAGCCAGAAGTACAAAGGAGATAGTTTTAACGGGTACCCAGATAGGGGATTGGGGCAAAGAATGGGGGAAGGATTTGACATATCTTATAGACCTTCTTTCAGAGAGATTCCCGGATGTAAGGTTCAGGTTATCATCAATTGAGCCCACACATATAACGGATGATCTCATAGCGCTGTTCGCGGAAAGGGAAAACCTCTGTCCCCACTTTCATATATCCGCACAATCGGGATCCAACAAAGTTCTAAGGGATATGAAAAGACCATACACACGCGAAATCTACGAAGAAGTTCTGAATAGGATATACGCGAGGATCCCGGATGTCGCGATAGGAACGGATATAATAGTCGCTTTCCCCACAGAAACGGAGGAAGATTTCAAGGAGACCGTTGATCTCATATTGAAGTATCCCTTTGCCTATGTTCATGCTTTTGAATATTCTCCGAGAGAAGGGACGGAGGCTTATTCCTTGGGAGAACTCCCTCCTTATGTAAGAAAGCGTAGAGTTAAAGAATTGCAGGAAATAATAAAGGAAAAGAGGAGGGCTTATAGAAGGAAATTCATAGGAAAGAATCTGAAAGTCTTAGTTGAGAGCATAAATAACGGTGCGGCTATGGGTTTCTCGGAAAACTACATAAAGGTTATGCTTAAAAGCGATGGGCTAAATATCGGTGAGATCATCACCGTAAAAATAGTGGAGGATAGGGATTCAGGGTATCTCTGGGGGAGTAAGCTGTGAATGAGGATATAAAACGGATGTTCTATTCCGAGGCCGATAATATACTGAACTCATTGAGGGATATAGTGTCAAAATCTTTGAAGGAATTTTCGGAAGAGTACATAAATGAGGCTTATAGACTCATACACACGCTGAAAGGCGCGGCCGGGTTTGTGGGTATGGATGATCTCGTCTATATATGTCATAAGTGGGAGGATGCATTGAATCTAATAAGAAGTACGAAGAAGTATAAAGAATTCATTCCAACCTTGGCATCCGCAGTTGAAGAAATAAACGAAGTTTTCACGACCTCATATTCAGAAGATACCTTCATCATAAGCTCCGGAAACCTTATAGAAATTGAAAAATCATTGTTGGAAACTATTGAGGATATATCCGCAGGTAGAAGGGAAAATGTAGAAAGAAAACTTAGATATATCTACAACCGTATGGTTTCCCTGAGAACTAGGCCCTTGAATGATGTTTTCAGAAAGGTTAGAATGGGACTCGGGGATCTCCTATCTAAGACGGGGAAAAAAGCCATCTTACAGACCTTTGGAGGGAATATAACGGTGGAAGTTGATATATTGAGGAAGGTGGAAACCATAATCATACACCTCGTTAGGAATGCAATAGATCATGGTATAGAATACCCTGAGGAGAGAATCAGGAAAGGGAAGAGCGAGTATGGTCTTGTGAATATATCCGCCAGTCAGGAAGGTTCATATCTGCGAATAACGGTTTCGGATGATGGTAAAGGTATAGATTTGGATGCATTGAGGTCAAAAGCGGATGAAATGGGTTTGAAATATAAGGATCCCTTGGAGTTAATATTTGTGAAAGGATTTTCATCTCTGCGTGAGGCCACGGAGTTGTCGGGTAGGGGTTTTGGAATGGATATAGTTCTTGAAGAGGCGAGAAGTTTGGGTGGTTGGGTGGATGTACATACTGAAAAGGATAAAGGCACCGAGGTTTCGGTGTATGTTATGGCTGGACTCTGGGGAGGTAGGTATCTATTTTGCATTGTGAAAGGTTTCGGTGTTGCAATCAGCATAGATTACGTCCATAATGTTATACCTCTGGAAGATGTTGTAAAAGGTGGGGATGGATACAAATATAGATTTGGAGAGACCCTTATACCCGTTTTAGAATATCATGAAGATGCGAAATTCGGTATATTTCTCGTCAAAAACTCAAAAGGTCTTATAATAGCGGCCGATGATGTGGTGGGTGTAGGTACCGGTACATTTCATCCTATGGACTTCTCCAATGAGAACTTTGCGGGGTTTGTGATTGATGAGGGAGGATCGGTTTATATCATGCCCAATCTCATAAAGGTGTTCATGGGTGTTTGAAAGATTTATTTACTTCACCATAACAAAATCGGAAAGTATTGATTGACATAGGAAACCTTTCAGCTATAAAATTGAAGAATGATGCTTTTATCCCTATTGGCGATAGACAGCGGTTATGTATCGTTAATAGGGAAGTTCAAATATTACCATCCTGGGGGTATGGGAATATATTTGAAGTTGCATAGGGACATATCAACAGGTGGAAAGTATGTGATAATAGCAGGGAGCAAAGCTGGGGCGTTGATAGTAGATGTAAATAACCCCTCAAACCCTACGCTAACAACGATAATACCGCCTGATAC
>WGFI01000063.1 GCA_015492295.1 Caldifarciminota bacterium | reverse complement strand
GAGGCGGATGTTATGTATGGAAGTAAGTACCTGAGTTTCATTTCGTTTTCGGAGATTTGAAGTAAAGATTTGTTATCCAAGTGTCTCAAGGAGTTGTAGAACCTTCCATTTGATATGAAGATTCTGCGATGGGATCTCGTAGAGGAGCCTATCTCGGAAATCTCATACAATATCCCTCCCGAATAAAAGTAATCAAGAAAATTCTTTAAGGTTTCAAACCTAATATCAAGTTTTTCTGCGGTATCCCTATAAATGAATTCCTTCGTATGATTTTCAACGATGAAGGATAAGAACTTCCTTAAAAGCACCTTATCCCTTATCTCATAATAACCATTTATCTCATTCACGCATGAATACAACCTTAGCGTATCCTCGTATTCACGAGGGAAACCTACGATGTCTTTCCACAGTTTCCTTTCAAGCTTTCTCCTCAATCGCTTATCAACGGATTTAAAAAGATCATCAAGGTTTCCGCTCCAAAATTGACCGCTTATCTCCGGAAATGTGTTATCGCTCGCCCGCAATATGATTCTATCAACTTTTTCCTTCAATATCGTATATATCAACGCAACCGTCGTACCCTCATCCATATACTCGTTGAATATACTTATATCCCCTATCCATTGCGCCGAATAAACAACTATGAGTCTTCTGGTTGAGGCGGAGAACATACGAGTGTAATAAAATTCAAGTAAATCTTCAAGGGTATCGGGTATCAATTCCGATCTGGAAAGATCTATAAGAAAAACCGAAAAATTCCCATATTTATCCGCCCATCTTTGACACGAGAATTTTATATCATCTATACTTACAACGCTTCTTGGAGACCAGATCTTCTGAATCCCTTCCCCTTCAAGATTCAAATACCGACCTCCACCCTTAAATCTATCAAACCACCATGGATTATCTTCAAACGAGAGATCTACCAGCATAAACTTTTGTGTAGTAATCTATGGTTATTTTCAAACCCTCTTCCATGGATGTTTCCGGTCTCCATCCCAAGGACTTTATTTTCTCATAGGATAACCTGTATCTCCTATCGTGTCCCGGCCTGTCCTCAACGAAGGAGATCAGACTTTCGGGTTTTCCCATAATCTCCAAAATCATTTTGACGAGAGTTATATTTTCCAGCTCGTATTCACTTCCTATGTGATATATCTCAAACTTTTTCCCCTTCTCAAACACATCAAGGATTCCCTTCGCCACATCCTCCGCGTATATCCAAACTCTCCTTTGTCTTCCATCACCATAGACGGGTATGGGATTGTTGTTGAGCGCATTCCTTATTATCGTCGGTACGAACTTCTCGTCATGCTGCCTTGGACCATAAGCATTCGTAGGTCTGACTATGATTATAGGGGTTCCATAGGTGTTTATATAACTCTGGGCAAAGTGCTCTTGCGAAGATTTTGCCGCAGCGTAAGGATTTCTGGGTTTTAAGGGTGCATTCTCATCCGCCTCACCCTCCATTATCTCCCCAAGAACCTCATCCGTGGATACCAATACGAATAAACCTTCATCTTTCCATATCCTTCTGAAAGCATCTATGGTGCTGAAAAAACCGAGTATCTCTGATCTAACGAAATCCCAAGCATCTACTATTGACTTATCAACATGCGTTTCCGCTGCGAGATGTATAATATATGGCGTAAATCTGAAAACCTCCAACATGAGATCAAAATCTTCAACGGAATCTATGATCACCAAAACCTTACTATCGCTTTTAAGAAAATCTTCAATATCTTTGGATATGTTCTTGGAAACCCTGAAATTATGCGTATTTACGACATTAAGAAGGCTGACGCGACCGTTCTTCAAGATCACTTTACTCCAAACCATCTTCCTCTCCGGCTGGACTATTATAGGATTATGATGTCTTAGATATTCAGGATTGGCAGCATAAGTTAGGGAATCTATGACTATGACCTTGTATCCTCTTTTAACCGCCTCATCAACCGTCCAACTACCCAAAAAACCGAGACCACCCGTGATTATCACGCTGTCCCTCATTTTCAGTCCTCCAATATAACTCCTCTCCTGGTCCTCTTCTTCGGCTTCTTTTCGGTTTCCTGCGAATTTCCCGTTGGCATAGGAACGAACATCTGAGGCATACTCGGAACAACCTGAACTCTGAAAAGTCTCTCCAAGGTCATATCCCTTATCTTTGTTAGGGTTTCATCAAATAATGCGAAGGCTTCCTTCTTATACTCAACCAAGGGATCCTTTTGACCGTAAGCCCTTAGATGAGTTCCTTCTTTGAGATGATCCAGCTTGTATAGATGCTCCTTCCACACCTCATCAAGGGTGGTCAAAAGAACCACCCTTTCAACTTCCCTCATCTGCTCGGATCCAAATTCCTCTTCCCTCTGCCTATACATATTAAAAATGGTTTCAACAACCCTTTTCCTGAGTTCTTTCCTATCGTTTATTTCATTTATAAACATAAAATCACCGAGGAAGATCAAACTGAGCTTCTCAATTATCTTCTTTCTATCCCAGAAATCGGGATTCGGTGAGCGCGTGTATTTATCTATAAGTTCATCTACGAGTTCCTCTATAAACTCTCTCAACACATCCGACACATCCTCCCCATCTATTATCCTATCCCGCAATGTATATACCACTTTCCTTTGTCTATTAAGCACCTCATCGTATTCAAGCAACCTCTTTCTCATTTGGAAGTGCATGTACTCCACCCTCTTTTGGGCATTTTCTATCGCTTTCGTTACCATCTTTGATTCCTGAGGCCATTTCTCCTTATGTCCGAACTTCTCAGCCATTTCAACAGCCTTATCCGCACCAAACAATCTCATCAGATCGTCTTCAAGCGATAGGAAGAATTTTGACATTCCCGGATCACCCTGCCTTCCGGACCTTCCTCTAAGCTGGTTATCTATCCTTCTCGCGTCATGCCTCTGAGCACCCATAACATAAAGTCCGTAGTACTCCCATGTCTTGGGATCGTTTTCATCGTAAGGAGGTATATATCCCATTTTAACTATCTCCTTCCAAGTTGGAGGGGGATCGTCCTTCACATCTTCTATGATCTTCTTTACGAGGTTTTCATCGTAAGGTTCAAGAACACCAGGACCGAGTTTTATATCGGTTCCCCTACCTGCCATATTGGTGGCTATGGTAACCGCGCCCTTTTGACCCGCGAGCGCAACTATCTGGGCCTCCCTTTCGTGATGCTTCGCGTTCAGAACCTGATGCGGTATCCTTCTCATACGCAGGTACCTTGATAGAAGCTCGGATTCCTCTATGGAGGTTGTGCCTACGAGTATCGGCCTACCGAGTTTATGCCAAGTCTCTATCTCTTTAACCATAGCCATATATTTGTCCCTCTTCGTCCTGTATATGATATCTGGCTTATCAACCCTCCTCACAGGTCTATTGGTGGGGATTGATATAACATCAAGTTTGTATATCTCCCAGAATTCTTGGGCCTCGGTCGCCGCGGTACCCGTCATTCCCGCCAACTTCTCATACATTCTGAAATAGTTCTGCAAGGTTATGGTTGCAAAGGTTTGAGTTTCCTGCTGTATCGGAACATTCTCCTTAGCCTCAACGGCCTCATGTAGGCCATCCGACCATCTCCTTCCAGGCATGAGTCTTCCCGTCTTTTCATCAACTATTATCACCTTGCCATCCATAACGACATAATCAACCTCCTTTTCAAAGAGGGTGTATGCTTTGATCAGCTGTTGGACCGCATGTATCTTCTCGGTCTTTTCCTGAAATTCTTTGTAAATCTTCTCCTTTAAAGCGAACTTTTCCTTAGGAGGTATTCTTGGATCTATATCTATCAGGTGTATTTCGGTTGATATATCGGGTATCTTGAAGAGTTCGGGATAATATCTGTGTATAAATTCCCTACCTTTTTCGGTTATATCAACAGTATGGTATTTTTCATCAACGACATAATAAAGCTCGGCATCCCATACCCTTATCTTCTTATCCTTCAACCCCTCTGATTCCATCTTATCAACAGCCGACATAAGACCGGGTTCCTGTAAGATCTTAAACAGCCTCCTATTCTTAGGTGCTCCCCTTTTAACCTGTAATAGTCTCCTCGCCGCCTCCTTACGCTTGTTCTCTCTAAGGAGTCTCTCGGCTTCGTCAAGGAACCTCGCTATCAGTTTCTGCTGTTCCCTGTACATCTTTTCAACTACGGGTTTCATCTCCCTGAACCTTTCAACATTTGAATGTTGAGCGGGCCCCGATATTATAAGCGGAGTCCTGGCCTCATCTATTAGTATGGAATCAACCTCATCTATTATAGCATAATAATGACCCCTCTGAACCTTCTCCTCCTTCGTATAAACCATATGATCCCTAAGATAATCAAATCCAAACTCATTGGCGGTTCCATAGGTTATGTCCGCGCTGTAAGCCTTTTTCCTTTCTTCCGTGGGCATCATAGACTGTATAACGCCCACACTCAATCCCAACATATCGTACAATGGACCCATCCATTCCTTATCTCTACGGGCTAAGTAATCATTGACGGTCGCTATGTGGGTACCTTTTCCCTTTATTCTACCTATCAATCCGTGAAGATATAGGGGTAGCGTTGCGACTAAGGTTTTACCCTCTCCCGTGGCCATTTCCGCTATTTTCCCTTCAAACAGAACTATTCCACCGAGAAGCTGAACATCGTAATAAACCATATCCCATGTGTATGGTATCCCCGTTACCGTCCAAGATTTACCTACAAGGAGCTTGGTTGCGTACTTTGCAACGGCGAAAGCTTCCGGCAGGAGTTCCTCCGGTTTCGCACCCTCCCTAAGCGCCTGCTCAAAGTATTCCGTTCTTTTTAGAATATCCTCGGGAGTCAGATGAAGCTTCTCGTATATACCGTTTATTTTCTCTACGATCTTCCACCTCTTCCTCACCTCCCTTTGATTCCTCGTACCCACAACAAACTTAAAAATCTTATCTACCACGATACGAGAATTATAAACCTGAAAAATATATAAGGTTCAAAACATCAGAGTAATGCCTATACTCCAAATCCTCGGGAAAATGAAACCGTATCCCATACCGGTAATATCAAGTATCAACCTATCGGATACCTTCCAGGAAACTCCGTAGTATAGAGGATAAGGGGATAGCGTTGTCTTAGATATACTTGAATATTGCTGAGGCAACGGTAAATCCTTTGGTAAGGTTATAGTCGTATCCGGAGAACCGCTCTCTTCTATTCTCACGCTTTCCACACTATAATTGGATGTCTTTATATCCGTCGTGGTTTTTACGCCGCTAATTATGGTTCCTCCTCTTATCTTAAACCCTGGCCAACCTTCAACGGGTGTGATCTCAAATCCCAAAGGTATGGCGTATGTGAATACTCCTGTTTTCACATTCTTCGTATAAGTCATTGAAGTGTATAGTGTTGTCTTAAAATCCGCCGGATCATCCACAGAGCCGTTGCCGTTGGCGTCCCTGAAAGTGATGGATTTCGTTGTCGCATTGACCGTATCAAACCTTAAATTCCTGGATAATATTCTAAATCCCAACCCTACACCGAGCGAGATCTTCTCACTTAGCGAGTATATACCTCTCAGATATACATTGAACTCATGGGATGAGCCCTTATAGACATACTTTTCCAAGGATGTATCGGTTTGCAAGAAGTAGGGTGAGGGCATACTATCCCACCATCCATGATATGCGGAATATGAGTTATAACCTTGACCCTTGGAATAACTCTTAAAAACATAAGACAACATAACATTGTATCTGCTTTTCTCCGATCCAAAAGTATAATCGCCTTGAAAACCTATGAACCAGGGTGAGGATTTATCGTAGGAGTATCCACTGTTATATACTTTTTCACCTACGAATCTATTCGCATCGGCCGTATCGTTTTCATAAGCGTATAAAGATGAATCTTTCAAGTTGTTCTTTATAACCCCTCCGAAAAGTAATACGGAGAATCTCTCTTTTATCCTGAAAGATATGCCTCCCAATATGGGCCTATATATACTATCCGATACCTCATAACTTGAAAGTTTGCTTTCCCTCAGTACGCTATCACCTATGCGATCTGTAATTCTATATATGTAAAAGAAATTACCCGCTTTTGAGGAGGTATCTCCCAAGGGGAAGTATCTACGGGATATATTGGCGTATAGGAAAAGTATTCCGAATACCTGATTACCCATAGATACTAAGAAACCGTTGGAAAATGATCTGAACCCTTCGTATATGGAGTCCTTTACATATACATCCATTATATAAGCCGAATCAGGTCCCCCACCGCCTCCTCTTAGATAAGCTGATATACTGTAAAGCGTATCGGAGGAGTACATATTTTCATATCCCCATCCACGACTTGAATAAAGGGAAGATAGGTTCATAAATTTGTTTGATTTGAAACCTATCACTACATCGTTATTCGCCAATGTGAATGAATCCATAGGGGAGGATTCTGTGCTCAAAATCGCGAACAGTCTCGCACCCTTTATATCGTATATATGGACGGGGTAGAACAACCTGTCCAAGTCATCTTCCATCAAAAACGCGGTATGGATGAACCTTAGAGAGTACAGACCCACGGGAGGGAACAGCGTTTGAGGGTATGAATAGAAAGTTTGCGCACCCAAAACATGGGGTGCAAAGCCCATTATGAAGCAAATCAACATTCTCCTACACATAACTTGATATTTTAAGGCTGTAATGCACATAATGTCAAATTCTAAAAATAAAAAATTTACCAAATCTTATCGCTTTAATATAATGAAATAATGGGAAGCGGGGGGAAATGCCCCCCACAGGAGAAGTTGGATTTAAATGATCAACTTATGCACATACACCTTGCTTCCTATTCTCATCTTGACTATATACGAGCCTCTGGCGAGATCGGATAACCTGATCTTATATTCACCTTTGTACAAGAATCCGAGGGATACCCTTTTAACGAGGGAACCATTCTCGGAATAAACATCAACACCTACATATGATGGCGTATAGACATGTACCATTATATAATCGTGCGATATTGAGAACCTGTTGCTTTCAGGAACTCGCGATGATACATCGGTGGGAACCTCAGGATCCAGATTGGATATGAAAGCATCAACCCCACCAAATGGTACAGTGCTGTAAGAACCTGATACGGTGGGATAATTGTTGGAGAAGGTATAACCAACCACATAAACATTCGTACCTTTTATGGCTATATCCCGCGCGTAATCCCCATAGCTTCCGCCTACAAAAGTTGAGGCGTAAAGATCCGTTAGGGTTGGATTAAACTCGGATACGAAAACATCGGCAACTGGATAGGTATCGTTGAACCAATAATCATAAGCGAATGGCGTAGTTGGATAATCGGGTGATGAGGTATAACCGGTGATAAATACCTTACCCGTTGTCGGTTCAACGGCGATTGAATATGCGTAATCCTCTCCACTACCTCCTATGGTCGTTGATTGCAATAGTGCGCTTAAATTGGCATCAAACCTTGATACGAATGCATCGGTCGGCCCTCCGAAATAGTCCCTTCCATAGGCGCCTGGCGTAGTAGGAAACACTAAGGAGGAGTCTATACCGGTTATATATACATTTCCGGAGGGATCAAGCGCTATACCGTAGGCTATATCCCCCAGGTCTCCACCTATGAATGTGGAGGCGAGTAAAGTATTCAGGTCGTTATCAAGCTTTGATACGAAAGCATCGTATCCACCGTTATGGGATTGATCGTAGGATCCTGCGGTGGTGGGGAAATCAACAGATTGTGTTCCACCCGTAGCATATACATTTCCTGCTGCATCCACTATCAAATCATAAACGACATCGTCGTAGTTTCCTCCTAAGAATGTTGATCCTAAGAGTGTGGTTAAATTGTTGTCCAACTTACTTACAAAACCTTCGGCGAAATAGCGGTTATCATAGGTGTTGTCATATCCGCTGACGGGATAATCAAGAGAGAAAGTTCTACCCCCTATGAATACATTACCTACGGGATCTACATATATGGCATAAGCCCAGTCATCTTCATTTCCACCTATGTATGTCGATGCCAGAAGGTTGGAAAGGTCACTGTTGAATTTGCTTATAAAAGCATCAAAACCCCCTTGTCTATCGACTTGATATGCGCTACCAGAAGTTGGGAAGTTGTCCGATTTGGTGTATCCTGTGATGAAAACGTTTCCAGCATCATCTATAGCTATATCATAAGCGTAATCCTCTTTACCTCCACCTATGTATGTTGCAGCTATAAGGGTTGAAAGATCGGGGGAGAACTTGGCTATGAAAGCATCCGCCCTACCGTTTCTCGTGTTATCCCAACCATTCATGGGAAAATTATCGGAAAGTGTGTAGCCTGTTATATAAACATTCCCTGTTGCATCCAACGCCACGGCGAAGGCATAATCATCCGTACCTCCACCTATGAAAGTTGAACCGGAAAGGATGGCGAGATCAGGGTCTATAACCAAAGTATGATTCGGATCATAATCATCAACCGAGTACGAAATTATACCGTCTTTCACCTGAGTTCCAACCTTAACTTCTTCGGATCCTTGAAATGCCATGAGATTCTCTATTTTAAAGAGTGTCTTACCTTTCGATACAACCCTAATAACATCCCCATCAGAGATTATATCACCGTTTTCCACCTTTAACCTGATGGATGAGACATCTCCTCCCGGTTTTACAAACCACTGAAACTCAACTCTTCCATCATCAAGCCCCGTAAGTACGAGGTCTATATTCGGATATACATCTTCCAAGAGGATCCTATGATAGGATTTTATGTCTTTCATCCACTTATCGGGATCCTTACCTATGAAGTAGTTGAATCTCGCCTGCGCTATATTCTGAGGTTTATGGGCTTGTATATTCGCTCCGAGAAATCTTATTACGGTTTTCCCTATTCTTAACCCCTCCTTCGTTATATAGAGATTCGTTGGATAGGAAGCGTATAGGATATACGAATCGTACTGACCCTCATTCTCCACGAACACGACCTGGGATTTGGATAGGAGATTTTGGGATATGGAACCTTGTGAGGCATTTAAGGGTTCCCACAAAAGGGAACCCACCCCAAATGCCAATAGAGACTTATACAACAACCCTTTCATGACAGAAAAAATTTTATGGCTGTAAGATTTCCTTGTCAAATATTACTTCAAGATTTTCTTACCACAAACGCAAATGCTTCTCCTTCCACACCAAGTCCTATCAACATACCGAACTCCTTACCAGTTTCCTTCAAGGCGTATATAAGCCTCACTAAGGACATCATAGGCGCAGCGGATAATGTATATCCGAAAGCGAGCAGTCCTCCATAAACATTAACCTTATCCTTACCAAACTTTGATTCCGCCCATAGGCCAATAGCGGAGCTGTGATCCTCAACCTCAAATATTGAAATCTCTGGATTTCCCGCCTTTTTTAAAGCATCATCCACAATTCTGCTTGCCGTTTCAAATATTTCCTCCGGTTTGCCTGCACCGAAAGAGTAAGATACTATCTCCACCAAACCTCCATCATCACCGAGAACGAAGGCGGCCGCTCCATCCGCCTTTTGAGACAGGGTAAATTTCGTAAGCTTACCTCCATCAATCAACGGTTTGGCCTTTGAAGTTCTTGAAGGAGATAGAGCCGGATCTATCGTCCTATCATCCGAAACCACCTCCTCCATCTTCCCCCTTCCAGGAACCTTCTTCTGATACTTGATGGGGACAATTTGAACCTTTAACTTGCCTTGCCTGAGGGCCATAAAAGCCTTTCTGTTTGATCTTATCGCATAGTCATCTAAATCCTCACGCGAAAAGTCCTTCGCAAGATACTCGTTCCACTCAATGTACCCCTCCATAAATTCCTCAACCGGATCATGCGAAACGGTATGCCCTCCTTTCACACCAAATCTTACGGTTTTTAAAAGATAAGGTGATGTTGAAGGAACATCAACGGCACCTACGAGAACGGGCCTTTTTTCAAATTTAACTTTCCTTATCGCATCAAGTAAGGCCCAGAGTCCTCCCGAGTTTTTACCTTGAAAGCTCATAGCGGGAACTTCCTTTGGAAACTTCGCCAAAAGCCATGATACCCTCGCTATATTTGGGGCTTCCGATGTTTGAATTCCCCAACCGGCTAAAGCCTCAAAGAATTCGCTCGGTGATATTCCACTCTTAGATACGGCCTCCTTATAAACCTGCGCTAAGAGATCCGCAGGTGGCACCTCCCTGAAACTTCCACCATAAGTATTTGATGGACTTCTAACGGCTGAGATTATATTGGCCATAACCGTTAATTCTACGCTTGATAAAATGTATATACGAGCTTCAAAGTAAGAGGAGCGATAATTAGGGTTAAGGTTCCTGAAGCGCCAAAAGAAAGACTTGAATTGGTTAAGAGGTATTTGAAGCGGGGATTGATAAGGATGCAGGGATATACAAAGAGTTTGTATCGGAGGCATCTGGGACAGCTTATATTTCAGCACTTGAAGTATTAAAGGCTCTGTTTATGTATAAGAAAGGCTGGGATATTGATGAAGTCCGTAGGAGGACTAAGGAGGTAGGCTCTTATAGAAGAATCTTGAAGACCTTACCCATAGGAAAGGATAAAGATGTTCTTATAAAACTTTTCAGCTCGGTTTATGATATTCTTCATCTTGGGGGGGTATTACAAGGATTTGCAGGATAAAAAGGCCATAGACAGTGGGTTTGAAAAAGTTGAAAAGATGATACTCATAGTTGAGAAACATATAAACGAACAACCTTAAAATATAAACCTTATGCCAAGGATAAAATCCCCAGAAACACCGAAAGAAAGGCTTGAATTGGCTAAGAGGTATTTAAAAAACGCCAAGGAGATATTGAAGAAAGCGGAGGTTGATAGAAGAAGGGGAGCGTATATAGACTTGAAACATATATCCGAGGCATCTGGAACAGCCTATCTTGCCGCTCTTGAAGCCCTGAAAGCCCTTTTCCTGTGGGAGGGATTGCTTTCCGCAAGGGATTTAAGTCGCAAACTTAAAAAGGTTGATATGTACGATTATTATTTGAAGAATGTGATGAGGATAGGGAAAGATAAAGATCTCATTCGTGGTCTTTTCAGTGATGTATATGAGTTGCTACATCT
>WGFI01000062.1 GCA_015492295.1 Caldifarciminota bacterium | reverse complement strand
TTATGGTGCGGTAGCTGGTATGAGGATACAGGAAGGCATTGATAGGTATGCGAGTAGGAAGGGGTTTATAGTTTTGAAGCATAAGGATGGTAAGGATGTTAAGGTTTTGAATGAGGAAGGGTTTAAGCCGAAGGATTTTTCAGGTGTTTAGCGAGAAAATGCTCCTTGACAATATTTAGAACTACAAAGGAATTTTTCAAGTGTAGAATTCCTACTTTGTGAAGAGGCTTTTGATAGAATTGGGATGTGAGGAGATACCTGCTTTCGTTCAGGAGAAGCTTTCCAAAGAGTTCTATGATTTCGTCATAGGTAGATTGAGAGAATTGAGCTTTAAGGTTGGTGAAGGAAAGTATTTCGCCACCCCTCGCAGAATAGCCTTAACCCTTGATGTATCGCCTTACAATGAGAGGATAACTGTTGAGAGAAAAGGTCCTCCTGTTTCTGTGGCTTATGATAAAGAGGGAAAACCCACAAAGGCCCTACTCGGATTTTTAAAGTCCATGGGAGCGAGTTTGGACGATGTATTCGTCATTAAGGAGGGAAGTAAGGAATATGTCGGTATAAAGTTGGAAAAAGGTGGAGAGCATATATCGAGACACCTCAACGATATATTAAACGAATTCATAAGAGATGTTCAACTTCCGAAGATGATGAGATGGGATGACTCCGGAATAACATTTATAAGACCTATAAGGTGGTTGATTTGCCTGCTCGGAGATGAGATTATGGATATAAACATAGGTAGGATCGGGTCATCAAATTACACATTTGGGCCGAGAATACCAAATCAGAAGATAATTTTGAGCAGGGCCGAGGAATATGAGGAAGTTCTTGAAAGGAACGGTATCATTCCGGATTTCAGGAAGAGATTGAAGCATATATACGAGAGTGTGGAAAGCTATTTTAAAATCAATAAGAACGATTTTGAGAAATTTGCCGTTGATATTGATTCTCTTTTGTATGAGATAGCGGGTTTGGTGGAGAAGGGGTACGCGGTTTATGGAAGGTTTGATGAAAGATTTTTAAAGGATCTCTACCCTGAGGTTATAACGGTTGCCATGGTATCCCATCAAAGGTACGTTCCACATATAGAAGATGGGAGTTTAAAACCGGGCTTTATCGCATTCTCAAACAATCCTAAGAATTTGGAAAACCAGCGTAAGGGGTTTGAAAGGGTATTGAAAGCGAGGCTGGAAGATGCTTTATTTTACAAGACGCAGGATTTGAAAGTGCCAATGGATGAGCATGTTGAAAATCTTAAAAACATTTTATGGCTTAGGGGGTTGGGTTCATTGTACGATAAGGTTTTAAGGGTATCTGAGATCCTTGAAAGGTTGCCCGTAATAAAAGTTGATGAGAATTATAAGAAGGTGGCGAGATATTACCTGTTTGATACGGCAACCTCAATGATAGGTGATGGTAAAGAATTTACAAAACTTGAAGGAAAGATAGGTTATTATTACGCCAAGGATATATGGGGCGATGAGAACTTGGCCAGAGGAATATACGACGCTCATTTACCTAAGGGGGGAGAATTCCCTACGACTCTTGAAGGTCATTCGGTGGGCATCGCTGATTGTATAACCCAGATAGATGGACTTTTAAAGATAGGATACAAATGGACATCTTCAAGGGATCCTATGGGAATAAGGGCATACACCAAGAAGTTCGTATCGCTTCTCCTTTATGAAAACAAAGGTGTAATATTTGCAAAGGAAGATTTGGAAGAATTTCTTAAACTGTTTGAAAGCGATCGGAATAAAGTTAGAGAACTGATTTCGGATATGTATATCCCCTCAATAAAATACATTCAGGAGATCTTCTCTTATGAATTCTATCCCATAAACGCCCTGTACGCTGAGATAACATTTAAGGGGGATAACCTTTATATAGAGGCGGTTAAGGGAAGGGTTATGGAGGAGAGGATAAAGGGGGAGAACTTGCAAAAATTCATCACGGTGTGTAAAAGGGTGAGGAATATATTGAACTCAAAAACTACGAAATTTTTGAAGGATGAAGGTGGGGGAGAGGTGTATGAGGATAAGCTAATAAGGCACATTGAAGGTATGGAAAAGTTCGGAGAGAAACTCGCAAATTGGAGAGATATGGAAGGACACCGAGATGTGAAATCTATATTTGGAAAATTTGTGGATATGATACTTGAACTCCACGAGATCCTTGATGAGTTCTTCTCCAATGTTCCCGTTATGGTTGATGATGAAGCGGTTAGAGGGAGGAGGTTAAGATTGATAGAAAGGGCTTACAATTTGATAGGCAAACTTATGAATTTTGATAATCTTGATAAGTTAATTTTTCAGGGGTAAAATACTCGCTTATGGAACTTGCAACCAAAGAATACTTGGGAGCGAAATATATATCAGGACCTCTTATTGTGGTTGAGAAAGCCAAGGAGTTGCCCTATGGGAGTCTCGTTGAAATAGAACTTCCCGATGGTTCAAAGAGAAGCGGACAAGTCCTTGAAGTTTCTGAGGATATGGCCGTAATACAGGTTCTTGAAGGCACCCTCGGTCTTGATACCGAGGCCATAAGGATCAGACTGGTTGATAATGTGGTTCGCATAGGTGTTTCAAAGGATCTGATCGGTAGGATATTTAACGGCAGAGGGGAGCCCATAGACGGATTACCTCCGATAGTTCCGGAGAAGAGGTTGCCCATAGTAGGAGCAGCGATAAATCCGGTATCTCGTGATAAACCTTCCGATTTCATACAAACGGGTATTTCCGCCATTGACGGATTCAACACATTGGTGAGAGGGCAGAAATTACCGATATTCTCAGGTGCGGGTTTGCCTGCCAACGAAATAGCAGCTTTCATAATGAAGAATGCTCAGGTGAGGGGAGAAGGTGAGCAATTCCTCATAGTGTTCGCGGCTATGGGTATAACCCAAAGGGAATATGCCTATTTCCAACAGCAGTTTGAAGAAATGGGGGCTTCAAGTCGTCTCGTGGCGTTTATAAACTTAGCGAGCGATCCCACCATAGAGAGAATACTGACCCCAAGGTTCGCGTTAACGGTGGCGGAATATTTCGCTTTTGAACTTGACTATCATGTTCTCGTTATTCTGACGGATATGACTAATTACGCTGAGGCTTTGAGGGAAATAGGAGCGGCGAGAGAAGAGGTTCCGGGTCGTCGCGGATATCCGGGATATATGTACACTGATCTCGCAACCATATACGAGCGTGCCGGGAGAATAAAGGGTAGAAAGGGCTCGGTAACTCAGATACCCATACTAACCATGCCCGACGATGATATAACGCATCCCATACCGGATCTAACCGGATATATAACGGAGGGGCAGATAGTTCTTTCAAGGGAGCTGCATTCGATGGGGGTATTTCCGCCAATTGATCCCCTTCTGAGTCTTTCAAGGCTGATGAATCTGGGTATAGGTCCTGGTAAAACGCGCGAGGATCACCGAAATTGGGCCGATCAGCTCTTCGCCGCCTATTCAAGAGGGAAAGAGATAAGAAGATTGGTATCAATAGTCGGTGAAGATGCCGTAAGCGAAATTGACAGGGTATATCTGCGATTCGCCGATAGGTTTGAATCCGAAATGTTGAATCAACAGGATAAGGCGAGAAGTATAGAGGAGACTTTGAGCATAGGTTGGAAACTCCTTTCAATGTTCCCAACGAGCGAGCTTACCAGGATAAAGAAGGAGTTTATAGAGAAATACCTTCCGAAATCGTAATCTTAAAGAAACTGAGGAAATTTTACGGGAAAAGGTTGATTCTTAACATAGATGGGTGGGTTTTTGAGGAGGGAATCAATGTTTTAAGGGGTCCAAACGGATCAGGTAAAACCACGCTGTTAAACATAATAGCAGGCATTGATAAACCGACGGAAGGTGAGGTTAAGGTGTTGGGTAAGGATCCTTTCAAGGATGAGGATATTAGAAAGCGTATAGGGTATGTTGGTCATCAAACTTTCCTGATAGAGGACATGACGGGATATGAGAATATAAGGTTCTTTGGAAGGTTTGACGGAGATTTGCTATCAGCTTTCGGTTTAAACGATATACTTCACAAACCCGTAAGAACCTATTCAAGAGGTGAAAGGGTGAAACTTTCAATTTCCATTGAACTTAGCAGAGATATATCTTTACTGTTACTTGATGAGCCTTTCTCATCCTTGGATGGTGATAGTAGGGAGGTGTTGGCGGAGCTTCTAATACGATTCAGCAGACCCGTGATTCTAACCGCCCATGGCGATATTCCGAGGATGGAGTTCAAAGAGTTCAAACTATGATAACCTTAGCGATAGAGACATCCTGCGATGAGACATCCTCATCGGTAGTTGAGCTTAAAAACGGAAAGTTTGATGTTTTATCTTTAACTACGAGGTCCCAGGTTGAGCACGAGAGATTCGGTGGGGTGGTTCCGGAGATAGCCGCAAGGGCACATATAGAATATATATACTTCGTTGTGAAAAAATCCATAGAGGACAGCGGATTAAACCTTAAAGATGTTGATATGGTCTGCGCCACGAAAGGGCCGGGATTGGCCGCTTCCCTGATAGTGGGGATAGAATTCGCTAAGACTTTAAGTGTCCTCCTTGGGAAACCCTTCGTGGGTGTAAATCATATGATAGGCCATATATATTCAATATTCTTAACTGATGAGGTGGATTTTCCCTTTCTGTGCTTGATAGTTTCCGGCGGTCATACGGATCTCGTGATGGTTGAGGATTGGTACGATTTTAAACATATAGGTTATACTCTTGATGATGCAGCGGGTGAGGCCTTTGATAAAGGTGCCCGAATGCTCGGTTTGGGTTATCCCGGCGGCGCAAAGATAGATAAACTCGCGAGGATGGGAAATCGCGATTTCCACAAGTTTCCCTCCGTCAGAATAAAGAGAAAAGGTTATTATTTCAGTTTTAGCGGTTTAAAAACATCCCTTATGAACTTCCTGCGGGATAAAGAAGGGAACTGGATAAGTGATAACATTGAGAACATAGCCGCATCCTATCAGGAGGCAATAGTTTCCGCGATCGTATCAACTACATTGAAGGCTTACCATGATTTAAAGGTGGATAAGTTGGTAGTGGTCGGTGGGGTGGCCTTGAACACCAGGTTGAGGGAGGTTCTGAGAAATGAGATAGGAGAGAATGCTCTGTTTTGTCATCCCAAGTATTGTACCGATAACGCGGCGATGATAGGGGCCGCGGGTTTAAAAAAGTACGAAATACTAGGACCTGATACCCTTGAATTGAGCGTTTATCCATCTCTGGGTGTTATAGAACCTTAGATAGAAACTTCCAACAAAGCCGCAATCTTATGAATTTTGAACCCCTTCTCCTTAACAATACCGCCTTTATTTCCTTTTACTCATCTTCATCCATAACCTCCGGATGCTTTTTAACATCATAACCCGCATCCTTTATAGCTATACGGGCAACCAACTCACCTTCATCCTTATAAATATAAACCGCATCGGCGTATTTTCTTTATGTTCTTCGGCTTCACCTTTTCCATACCTCGCTCTCCATTAAATCCTTTATCTCCGCAATATCTTTGCTTATATCGTCAAGTTTTTCGTTTTGATAAAGGAGGATATAATCTATGATTTTTATGCCCGGGTTTTGAATTTTGTCAATTAGTTCCTTCATGCTGTTGTTGATATTATAAGGCTGAGAATCGTCAGGGTTAGGAATTGCAAAGATACTGATGCTCGTTGATTTACTTCATCAAGGTTAAAGCGTAATACTTAGTTTTGCAAGTGTGGGTATATCTTTACTTCCCTTTAAAAATCTTTTGTCTTGATAATATTTATCCCTTATGAAAAGACATTCCAAACTATCGTTGTGGTGCATTTTAGGAGTAGTTTTATTTCCGAATGTTTTAAACGCTCAAACCTGTAGCTTCCAGACCACTTGTGTTCCGCCTTCCTATTGGGCCAACGGTTCTTGGCAGATGTTCAATGGCTCCCAAAAACATACAGGAAGGCAAAATATGAAGGGAAACTTATCAACGGGGAGGTATATCAAATGGACTGCAACGGACGACTGGATATATACCTCGCCTGCGATAGGGGATATAAATAACGATGGAAAGATTGAAATCGTTGTGGGTAGTGGAGATGGATACGTCTATACCCTTAGAGGAACGGATGGCGCCCTACTTTGGTCTTACTATATTGGCACTTACTATTGGGAGGAGGATGTGGTTTTGGCTGATGTTGATCCAAGTCCCGGAATGGAGGTTATAACGCATGGAAGATACACACCCACCTATGTTTTATCGTCATCGGGAATTCTCCTATGGCAGATGAGCCCCGTTGATTCTCAACTTTCTCTAAGTGTTGGTGATGTTGGTGGGGACGGTTGTGTTGAAATAGTGGCGGTAGGGGAAGGAATTCCCATGGTAGGTGTTATAGACGCATCTTCTAATGAGGGTGGATGCGGTTTTCTTGGCTTTAATGAGGAATTAAGTGTTAATAGAACCAATGTGAAAGTCTATTCCTTAGATGGGAGGATGGTATTTATCGGAAAGAAGGTTAAGAAGATTTTAAGGCTAATCATACCTTAGAATTTTCCAGTTTATCCAACACATCAAGGAGTTCAAGAGGTTCATTTATTTCATAATCCGCACCGGAATTTACAGTTCCGAATGTATCCCCATATCTAGCAAATACGGTTATCATCCCTATGGACTTCGCTCCCACCACATCTCTTTCGGCCCAATCTCCGACCATTAAAGAATTACGAGGATTATCTATTTTTAAAAGCTCCAAAACCTTCCTGAAAGGGGCTTCACTCGGCTTCCTCTCAAATGTATCCTCATAAGCTACGACCACTTCAAAGAAAGGATCCAATGAAGATTCAACGAGTCTCGTCCAAGCTTGCAATCTCGGAGCATCGGAAACAACGGCCAATTTGTATCCTCTCTTTAAGAGATTCACCAAAAGCGTTTTAACATAAGGATACGGTCTTAAATTCGCCTCCTTTGCCTTCCTATAAGCAACTATACCCGCCGCCAAGATATGCCAATCCACTTTACCGAGGAGTTTCTCTAAAAGCTTATTAAACACCCTTTGATCCTCTATACCCTCCCTTTCGTAAATTTTAAATATTTCGTCATATACCTCATCGGGGGACATCCTTAAACCCGCACCTACCATAGCCTCGGCGGCGGCTCTAACCGCCTCCCTCTTCATCCTCATAAAATCAACAAGCGTGTTATCCAAATCAAATACTATGGCCTCTATCTTCAAGATGCCCTCTCCTTGCTATCCACAGGGGTATAATCCAAGGATGCTATAAACTCCTCGTTTGTCGGGTAATTACTCAGACGATTCAGCATGAATTCCATAGCCTCAACCGGATTCATATCTGATATGACTTTCCTTATCAACCACATCTTTTCCAAGACATTCTTGGGTAATATGAGCTCCTCCTTTCTCGTACCCGATTTAAATAGGTCAATAGCGGGGAATATCCTTTTTTCCGCCAGTCTCCTATCAAGAACCAACTCCATGTTTCCCGTCCCCTTGAACTCCTCAAATATCACATCATCCATCCTTGATCCAGTCTCTATCAAAGCCGTTGCCAGTATGGTTAAACTTCCCCCTTCTTCTATATTTCTTGCGGCTCCAAAGAACTTCTTGGGTTTTACAAAAGCGGATGCTTCTATACCTCCCGATAGGGTCTTTCCCGTTGAAGGTGTTATCTGGTTGTAAGCCCTCGTTAAGCGGGTTAAGGAATCCAGAAGTATAACCACATCCTTTCCTCTTTCAACCAGCCTTTTGGCCCTTTCAAGCACCAATTCGCTGAGCTGCGCGTGTCTCTCAGGAGATAGATCAAAAGTGGAGTAAAATATCTCCGCCTGAGGAACAACCCTCTGAAAGTCCGTAACCTCTTCGGGTCTTTCATCTATAAGCAGGATTATAAGATGAATTTCAGGATGGTTTCTGACTATGGATTTCGCTATCTTCTGTAATAGTATGGTTTTTCCGGATCTCGGTGGAGCAACGATCAATCCTCTCTGTCCCTTTCCAACGGGAACGAAAAGATCAACTATTCTCATAGAGAGATCGTCATCCTCGGGATTTTCCAATCTTATCCTTTGGGTTGGATAAAAGGGTGTTAGCTTCTCAAATATGGGTCTTGCGCGACTTTTCGTAGCGGGAACTCCTGATACCCTAACCACATATACCATCGGATCATTCCTTTCACCCGTTGAAGGCTTGGCGAAACCCTCAACATAATCCCCCGGTCTCAAACCCAAGGTTTTTATGATTTGAGCGCTGATATAGGCGTCTTCCCTTGAAGGTGATAGATTGTTCTTGGGAGACCTCAAGAATCCATATCCATCAGGATGCATTTCTAAAACACCTTCCTTCCAAAGGAGTCCCTCCTTTCTAACCTCTATATCAAGTATCCTCTTTATGAGGGTATCTTTATCAAGCTCCGCGTAATCATCTATACCATACTCCTTCGCCATTTCGTATAGTTCAGATAATCGCTTCGCTTTCAGATCCTCAAGGGTGATCATAAGAACCTCCTTTATGAAATCACATAAACCCCTTTTCTTTCAATGTTTTATTTAGTAATCTTGGCAAATTCACAAGTCTCCCATCAAGTATATCAACCCTGCTACCCCACACCTTACCCCTCTTCTTGGGTAAGACCAATATGAGAGAATTATCGGGGGTATCAACGGATACAAAGACCGTATCTCCGGGTTTAATGTTGAAGAAGTTCCAATCCGATTTGTAAAACCCCTCTGCGGTTGTGTATGCTATCTCCATCTGCCCCGTCCTTTTATGTATAAACCATATCCTTGAAAATTTTACGGGCTTTCCCTCTTTTTTAACATATCCAACTATAGTAAATCTCTTGGGTTTTTCACCTTTCCTTATCCCATCGGTTGGATAACCCTTATCCCTCCAACCGAAGAAACCCTCGTTTAGGATATAAATATCTCTAAGACCGTAAGCTTCCGCTTTACTTGCGGCTATTTCGGAGAGATGATGAGGGCAGGCGCAATAGAACACTATCGGTTTATCGGTAGGTATTATATTCCTCTTAAAGTAGGTTTCTATAACATTAACTGGGGCAGATAAGGCACCTTTTATATGCTCTATGCGATACTCGTAGCTGCTCCTAACATCAACGACCGTAAAATCCTTGAACCTTTTGTAAAGCTCATCCACCGAGATAAACGAATAAGAAATTATAAACAACATACCCTATGCAAGATGATATTATAAGGGGGAAAAATTTCTTCAAGGGTAAAATACCTGCTTATGCAGAAAATCACTATAAAGGACATACTCCGGATGAAAGGGAGGGAGAAGATCGCCGCCATAACGGCTTATGACTATCCATCGGCGTTAGTGGCGGATGATGTCGGTTTTGAAATTATTCTCGTCGGTGATTCCGCTTCGATGGTTATACATGGGAACGATAACACTTTAAGTATAGGTATGGAGGAGATGCTTATGCATACCAAGGCCGTATGTAAGGGTGTCAAGAGATCCTTGGTGGTAAGTGATATGCCGTTTTTAAGTTATCAGGTTTCGGAGGAGGAGGCTATAAGGAACGCGGGGAGCTTTTTAAAGGCGGGTGCGGATGCGGTTAAGCTTGAAGGGGGAAAGGAAATTTCCTCTTTAATAAGAAAACTCGTATCATACGGGATTCCGGTTATGGGACATATCGGAATGAACCCTCAAAAGTTTAAAATTTACGGTGGTTTTAAGCTGCAAGGGAAGGATAAGTATAGTCTCCTTGAAGATGCTAAGAGTTTGGAGGAGGCTGGTGTGTTCTCAATAGTTTTGGAAAAGGTTCCTTATGAAAGCGCGAGGTATATAACCGAGAATGTATCCGTTCCGACCATAGGAATAGGTGCAGGTCCATATACGGATGGTCAGATTCTCGTTTTCCATGATGTCCTTGGACTTATACCGCACTATAAGTTTAAGTTCGTAAGGAGGTACCTTGAAGGATATTCGGTATTTAAGGAAGCGTTAAGTAAATTCAAAGGTGATATAAAATCTTCCAACTTCCCAACGCTTGAAGAGAGCTATGAATAGAATTCATGAAACGGCGATAATTGAAGGAAATGTATCCATAGGTGAGAATGTTATAATAGGGCCTTATTCCGTACTCTCTGGGGATATATACATAGGGAACAACACCATCATAGGGGCCTATGTGCATATAACCGGTAAGGTCAGGATAGGTGAGAATAACAGGATACATCACTCCGTGTCCATAGGACAGCCACCTCAGGATACGCATTATAAAGGCGAGAGTACCGAGGTGATCATAGGAAACGATAATATAATCAGAGAATTCGCGACCATACATAAGGCTACGGGTGAAGGGAACAAGACTGTAATAGGGAATGGAAACTATATAATGGCTTATGTGCATATAGCGCATAATTGTAAGATAGGCAATGGGGTGGTCATAGCGAATATGGCTCAACTCGCGGGGCATGTTGAGATAGACGATTTCGCCTTTATATCAGGCGTCCTTGGTGTGCATCAATGGTGTCGTATAGGGGCATACGCTATGGTCGGAGGGATGACGAGATTAAATCAGGATGCTCCTCCATTCTTCATAACCTCGGGTTATGAGCCTAGGGTTGTGGGTTTGAACATCGTGGGTCTTAGAAGAAGAGGTTTTACGGATGAAGAGATTTATAGGCTCAAAGAGGCATACAAGATTATTTATAGGTCTTCATACACTTTGGATGAGGCTATGGATATATTGATGGAAAAATTCCCCGATGATAGGAAAATCAAATATCTTGTGGAATTTTACAATAGAAGCAAAAGAGGGGTAGTTATGAGGTGCTGAATATACCTTCTATGTTTCCAAAAGGAGTTTCCCTCAGATGGACCTCCCGCACCTTCTTTATTTTTTTCATAAGACTCCTAACATCTTCAAGGGTGTATAGACATATAGGAACATCTATTGAGAATTTCTTTGAAATATCAGACGAGGGCTCGCAAAATCTTTTCTCAATAGGTAAATCCTTATGCTCATAGCCCTCTCCCAAAGGGGAATTTAAACCTGAAAACGATAGAAACATCCTGCCACCCTTCTCCATCTTTCCCGATACAATCTTTAAAATCCTTAAACACTCTTCATATCTCAAAAAATGCAAGATTCTCTCCGCTACGAATATCCTAATACCCTTAGGTAGTTCGTTTGAAGTTATATCCCTTATATCTCGTTTGAACACGAATAGATTTAAGTTAAGAAGATCTTTAACCTTTAAAAGTTTCTCCGAAGGATTCAGATCATATATATAGGTCTTATATCCTATAAGCGATAGTATCAAGGAAAGGTTTCCATATCCAGCACCGAACTCCACCGCTACGCCTTTACTTTCAAGAGCGAATCTTATAACCTCTTTATCCAATTTACTGAGCCTTTTTGATACAATATCTATTCCATACATCGTTTATAACCTATGAACAGACGAGTTGGACCCAAATAAAACCTGATAACTCCTACGGATTTAAAACCGGCATCCTTCATATAAGCGAGGATCTCATCGTCATCCGGAAATTCAAGCATACTTTTGAATAGATATATGTAATCCCTTAGAGATCCGAATAAGAAGGGGGAGAAGAAAATCATAAAAAGGGAATATATAAAATTTGGAATACCCAATATCCCCTTTTCAATCTTCATTTCCAGAATCAAAAGTTTTCCGTTAGGTTTCAATACCCTATAAAACTCCTCAATTGCCCTAACTTTATCGGGTACATTTCTTAAACCAAAGGCTATGCTCACCGTGTCAAACGAAGAGTCATGAAACGGCAGGTTTTCAGCATCCCCAACCACTTTCAGGATTCTGCACTTTTTTGATTTAAGCATATTTAAGGAAATATCAAGTCCTATGGAGCTACCGTTATACAAGCTCGGTATGATACAAGGACCCGTGGCTACATCCAAGAGTTTCCCTTCTATAAACTTTATAAGTTTCCTCCTCCATATCAAATTCTGAGCAAAAGAAAACACAACATTCCTCGCCTCATACAATCTCATATTTGAAAACACGAAAAGTATATCCCTTTTGGACATAACTACTCGCCCTAAGTGTTCATTCTATGCTTGAGCTTCTTATTTCACAATAACCTTAAAGACCCTACCTTTAAACTTAACGAAATAAACCCCTCTTGGAAGAACAACTCTGCCCTTACCCCTAAAAACCAACCTTCCATCAATAGAATAAACCTTACCAACATCTTTGAGTTCAATCAAACCTTTACTAACATTCAAAACTCCATCAACTTCACCTCTCACAACCTCCTTAATCCCAGTTATCTTACTGATTATCCCCCTAAAAAACCAAGCATTGCCTCCATCGGTGAATGTCCTTATTAAGTCTTTCACATGAGACCAACTGTTCCCTCTATCTGTGCTTACAAATATGCTTATAGTCCAAAAGCTGGTAGGCCAATTTTTGTTCAGTATCGCTGCCACTACATAACCATCATTCAAAGCCAAGTCCCCTTCAAGATAACTCTTTGAGCAACTGTAAAGTATAACCATCATCTTCAACCTCCTTGTTTCTACTTCACCAAATACAACGGACTTATCTCTATCTCGTATTCATAAGTCCCAAAAGTGTCGGCAATTGGACCTATATCCAATATCAAGGGAACAAAACCTCTTCTCCAACAGGGTGGTGATCCACCTTCATCCCATATCCATTTCGGAGGATTAAAAACATCAAACTCTTTCCTTAAAGTGTCAAGGTTTATTCTTATCTCTAACCACG
>WGFI01000061.1 GCA_015492295.1 Caldifarciminota bacterium | reverse complement strand
TTTACGATTTGATGGGAAGGAAGATATACGAGGGCGAGTTAAAAGATATAAGGTCTTTGAATCTCAAAAGAGGGATATACTTTATAAAGAGGGGGAACGAGGTAGAAAAAGTCGTAATAAGATGACTCTACTTGACAAGGGGGTCAATTTCAGACATAATTGAATGGTTTCCCGGACCACCATACCGGGGGGGAAACACCCGGTCCCATTCCGAACCCGGAAGTTAAGCCCCCCAGGGCCGATGATAGCCTCGCCGTGGAGCGAGGTGAAAGTAGGTCGTGGTCCGGGTTTTTTTGTTTATAAAATCGCAAATGTTTCTCCTCTATAATTCCCGCAATGGCTATGCTGGTTCTATTCATAATAGCACAAGGTAAAGGTGAAACTATAAAGAACGCTTATGGATTATGCGCGAGTGGATACTACGGATATCCCCTCGGCAGCTATGCTGCTGGCGGAGGTGGTATGGTTGCCATAGGAAACTGGTTTGAACCCTTAGTTTTCCTTGTTACGGCCCACGGGCTGTATTCACCCGACAGTGGAACCGGGGGAGTGATAGACTTCTCAATCAGGGGGGCGATCTTAGGTCAGAGGGAATTCAGAGAAACCAATGGAACATTTCTTTATGTATCTTTCGGTTTGGGAGTGTTTGCCTTACCCGGCACATTTGGGGAGGGTTTCAACTTCTCAAAGGTCAAACCCGATATACTTTTGGGACTTGGATTTGAGTGGGCCATAAGCCCGGAAATTTCCCTCTTGGCTCAGGTGAGATACGATGTATTAAGCGTTATAACTTACAAGAACAATGTTGCCACCGCTCAATTGGGGTTTCTGATATATGGAAGGTAAGAGTTTAAGCGTTCCATTCTCTGCTGAGGCTGAAATGGCTGTAATAGGGGCATGTTTTATGTATCCCAACCTTTTAAACAGGGCTATAATGGAGCTTTCCGAGGAAGATTTCTATGATGAGAGAAACAGAAATATATTTTCAGTTCTAAAAACGCTTTACGATGCGAATCCCGCCGTTGATTTTACGATTTTCTTGAATTATATAGAGCAGAGAGGACTCGTTGAAAAGTGTGGAGGAAGGGAGTATCTGGCTCAGGTAATAGATGCTGTGAATGTGGCAACAGGTTCCGTGTTGTTTGAGAGGTATATACATATAATAAAGGACAAGTCTATAAAAAGGAGCATAATAAACGCCTTCCAGGAGTCCGTTAAGATGGCTTATGAAGATAACGAAGATGCCGATAAGATCCTTGATAGAGTTGAGTCAATAATATTTGATATAAGAACCAAGGGTTTGAGAATTTCGGATTGGCGAAGCGTATCGGATGTTATAAGGGAGGTTCATAATGTTATAGATGCCCGCATGGAAGGTAGGATATCCTCCGGGAGTTTGCACACGGGTTTCACCGATCTTGATAATATAATAGGAGGATTCCAGCCCGGCGAGTGGGTTATACTGGCTGCAAGGCCATCCGTTGGAAAGACGGCCTTCGTTTTAAACATCCATAGGAATTTGGCCTATGAAGGGATACCGACTGCCATGTTTTCGTTGGAAATGTCGGCGGAGTTGATATGTATGAGACTGCTATCCATGGAGAGCAAGATACCGATGAGAGAACTCAAAGAAGGCTATGTTAAGAGATCCGAATTAGCGAAATTCACAAGGGCTGTGGAGAGTATTATGGAAATGCCTATATATATAGATGATACGGGCAACATGGATATATTTGAACTCAGGAGTAAAGCGAGGATAGCTGTTAAGGAATTTGGGGTCAGGATGATCTCCATAGATTATTTACAGCTTCTTTCCTTAGGGGCATCCGTAGGAAAAAAGATGTCAAGGGCGGAGGAGTTGGCCAAAATATCAAGGAGTATAAAGAGCTTGGCTAAGGAGCTTGGAATAACCATAATAGGTTTGTCCCAAGTTACACGGGAGGTTGAAAAGAGAGCGGAGAAAAAACCTCTTCTTTCGGATCTTCGCGAATCGGGAGCGTTGGAACAGGACGCTGATATAGTTATATTCCTATATAGGCCGGGCCAATACGACGAAAACAAGGATCCCAACTTAATAACCGTTGAAGTCGCCAAGAACAGGAACGGCGCGCAAGGCAAAGCGGATTTAAATTTCCTTAGGGAGTATATGAGATTTGAAAACAGGGCGGAAACGGGTGAATATCCCGTTGAGGAGGATGACGAGATTCCTATATGAGGAAGGTCGTTGATTTCGTGTTCTTAACAAGACCCACGCTGATTTTACCGGGTTGGGGTTTTTTTATATTGGGTTATATGCATTCCTTGAACATTTTAAATGATTTAAAACCCGCCATTTTTATACCTCATGGAGCGAGATTTTGGATGGCTTTCCTATCGGCAACCCTTATAAGCGCCTACATATATGTAATTAACCAGATATTTGATAGGGATAGCGATAAGAGGAATAATAAACTGTTTTTAATATCCGAAGGTTTTATTTCCATAAGAGAGGCAGCTGCATTCGCCGTTTTGCTCGCTTTAACCTCCTTCATCATAGGCTTCTTTGTAGGAAAAACTTATATGATTCTGCTATTCGTAGGTTTCATCGTGGGTACTTTATATTCCATGCCTCCTTTCAGATTTAAGGGCAAACCCTTCGTTGATATGCTATCCAACGCGGTAGGTTATGCCGTCCTTAATTTGGGGGCGGGATTCGTTGTAGGTGGAAACGGTTTAAAGGATTTGATGGTTGTATCCCTACCGTACTTCTTCGCGGTATGCGCATTGTATTTAAACACAACTATACCGGATATACCAGGAGATAAGGAGAACGATCTGATCACCACTGGGGTTTTCTTGGGGGAAAGGATAACATCTCTTATATCTACGATTTTCGTACTTTTGGCGCTATTGTTTTCTCTTAGAAACCCTTTTATGCTTATGGTATCCGCTATCTCCTTGCCTTTCTATACATTGGCATTTGCGATGGGTGGTAAGGAGTTCTATGCGAAGCTATCTTACAGAGTATCTGGGATCGCCTTCACCTTGCTGTTAATAATTAAATATCCCATATTCGCTCTACCATCCATCCTTACCCTTATATCCCTCAGAATGTATTACTCGCTTAGGTTTGGTCTAAACTATCCCTCGCTATTTGGAAGATGATATTACTTCTTTCCTTCGTTTTTACAGATTACGAAATATCCGTTATAGACACTTTGAGTATCCTCTTATACAACGAAAACTTTTCAGGCTTTGAAAGGAAGCTCAGATACTATTATGATATAGGTGTGGATGAAAACATATTGAGATGCTTAAAACTAGCCTATCTGGAACTCTATATGACGGATAATTCAACCGATTATAGATACGATGAGTTCGTATCCTTACTTGATACACTGATGAATATAAAGGGTAAGACGCTAAGGGAAAGGCTGTTCGTAGCGGTGGCCGCATCGGTGGGGGCAGTTTTTTATGGAAGAAGAGGGAATATACCTAAGGCCATTTCATTGGGAAACATAGCGTTTAACATATTCACACGGATATATAATACATACCCTGATGTTTATGATACTTACCTACCTATGGGAATCTATCACTTTGCAATGGGTTATTTGAGCAGATCATCGGGCCGTAAGAGGAAAGGTTTGGAGATGGTTAAAAAGGCATCAAAGAAAGCGATATTAGTTAAACCTCTGGCTTACGCCGCGCTGGTTTATATGTACATATTTGATAAGAAACCCGCATACGGTATAAAATACGCCTTGAAGGCTCTAAGTATGTTCCCTAAGAGTAGGACTTTCAGATGGATATTGGCCTTCGCCTATAAAGAGGCGGGGATGTACGATAAAGCCATAAAGATTTACGAGGAAATAATAAAGGATTTGAAACGAAGAAATCCCAACTGTAAGGTGTGTATAGCCGAGGTGTATTATTACATAGGGGAGAGCTATAAAAAGATGGGTAACGATTCGTTGGCCAGAGAGAAGTTCTGGTCTTCGCACTACTATTTAAGGATGGAAAACGATCCGTATCGTGAAAGGAAGGTTAAGGATATAAAGGCGAAGTTGTCCAAGTATGGAATCAAATAGGATACTATTCATATGCGATTTCTATCCTAACAGGTACAAACCTTATGAAGGGGTTTTTTTCAGGTACCACGCATATACGCTATCAAAGGTGGGGAAGGTTAAAGTGCAAACTCTCATTAGAATGAACAGATTCGGTTATGAGAAGTGGAAGGATGGTGAGGTTGATGTTGAATGTTTCATAATGCCATATAAGGTTGGTATGGGATATATATTTTTACCTTTGGCCGTACTCTTGCAGTTCATATTAACGATAAAAAACCTTTTATTCTTCAAACCCACCAAAGTCATTTTACAAATGTCAATACCTCATGGGTTATCTTTGCTTTGGTTTTTCAAAGGTTTTTATGTTGTGGAGCATTCTGACCGTATATGGAAGGGCTATAAAAAGGTACTTGCTGGATTGGTTCTTAGGTTTGCGAAGAGGGTTGGGGCCGTGAGCACTTGGCAGGCGGATATGATATACGATGTATTCGGCATCAAACCTTACATCTTAGGGAATCCTTTGCCTCACTTTGAGATAAAAAACACTGGGGAGAATAATAACGATATGAGGATCATATTCATCGGTACGATAGCGCCCAATAAGAACCCTATGGATGTTTTAAAGGTGGCTTCCTTGTTTCCGCAGGTGAAGTTTATCTTCGTCGGTAGAAACTTTAACGATGGATATTACAAAGATTTTAAGAGGATCATTAGCGGCACACCAAACGCGACATATCTGGGTCCTATGGATCACGGTAAGGTATTATATGAGATATCCAGAGCTTCATTTTTGGTTTCCACGAGTAAGAACGAGACCTTCGGTTATACCATCGCTGAGGCTCTGTACCTTGGAAAACCAGTCGTATGGTATGACAGCGGAGGTCCCAGGGACTTCTTAAACGAGTACAACTCCGTAAAAGTTAGGAGAAGGGACCCATTATCTCTATCCTGCGCCATATTGGAGTGCATCGCTAAGATTCGTAAAGGTTATTTTGATTCCAAAAGAATTTCACGGGAAATAAGTGATAGGTACTCTGAGGAGGTTATTCTTCAAAGGTATAAGGAGTTTCTGAATCTGAAACGAATTTACTTATGAAGTTGATCGTGTATCGGGAAACGGTTGAATGGTATCTCGGCTGAAATATCGGCGGCCAACCCGCTATAATATCCCAAAATATACGATGGTCCAGGTACATATTATGAGTAGCGTCATTTATAAATATCAACGACTTCGGAGCATCTACATTATCAAAGATTCTCCTTTGAAATATGGTGTAAGGTGTTAGGAAATCCTTTCCACCGGAGAATATCAATGTAGGTATGTTTATCCTTTTTATGGGTTTTACCAAGGGGAAATAAGGTGATAGGAGAACCATGCAATTAAAATTCTTATGAATTTCAATAGCCACATAACCCCCTAAGGAGTGTCCCCCAACGCAACCGTTTCGTAGGTTATACGACTTCCGTAAGGAATCCATTATCTTTAAAGTTTTCTCGGATATATCTTTCAGATTCGCAAATATATGCATGCTGTACTTCGGTGCTATGACAATAAAACCCTCATCGGACAATCTCTTCAAAAATTTACTGTAATTCTTAGGTGTCATTAAGGAACCATGAATAAACAAAAAATATCCCCTTATCTCCCTTTGAGGTTTGAAGATAAAAACATCAACCCCATAAAGGTTCAGGATTATCAACCTATCTCAAATATAACCTTCATAGCCGCACCCTGCATAAGGGTGGAAAACGCTTGCTCATACTCATCAAGGGACGATCTATGGGTTATTATAGGTGATAGATTCACCCTTTTGGTCGCCAGTAAGGATGTGGTTTTCACCCAGGTGGAAAACATCCTTCTACCCGTTATCCCATAAAGCGTTATATTCTTCATTATTATGTTGTTCATAGGCACATCAATCGTGTTCTTACCGTATATACCAAGCAAACCCACCCATCCACCGTTGGTTATAACTTCAAGTGATGAATTTAAAGCGTAAGGATTCCCAGACATCTCCAAGATGACATCCACACCTTTACCATTCGTTATATCCATAACCGCGGATTTTACGACCTCTATCTCCGGATTTATCGTGTAATCCGCTCCCATCTGTTTGGCTATCTTTAATCTGAAATCGTTTATATCCGTGGCTATGATCTTTGAAGCGCCATAGGCTTTTGCCACAGCAACGGCCATTGCACCTATGGGACCTGTTCCTACCACCAGAACATCGGCTCCGGTTATATCTCCCGCCAAAACCGTATCAACGGCGTTTCCCATGGGTTCCATAAGGGGAACCCAATCCTTCGGTATCTCATCTGGAACTTTCCAAGCGTTTTCCTCGGGTACCACCATATACTCCGCAAAAGCCCCATCCATATGAAAACCCAAAATCTTCAAGTTCCTACAAACATGCTTTTTCCCTATTCTGCATTGATAACATTTCCCGCATGCTATATGGGTTTCAACACCGACATAGTCCCCTTTCTTAACGGATTCCACACCTTCACCCACTTCAATCACTTCCCCCGCGGATTCATGACCTATTATACGAGGCAGCTCTGTGATTTCGCTCTGGGCGAATTCATCCCATTTGTATATATGAAGATCACTCCCACATATGGAAGCGTACTTAACTTTTATAAGCACCTGACCGGGACCGGGCTTCGGCACATCCGCTTCTATGATTTGTAATCCCGGTCCCCTTTTGGCTTTTCCCAAGGCTTTCATTTTCCTACCATGGTTTAAAATCCTCCTTTTTCATTCCCGATATTTTTCTTGCAAAGGAGGATATCAGTTTTACAGCCCCTTCAACATCCCCCATATCAACCATCTCGGACGGAGAATGCAGATAACGGCAAGGTATTGATATTAAGGCGGTAGGTATTCCTCCTCTTTCCAGTTGGATATAATTGGCATCCGTCGGTGTTCCTCTCGGAGCGGCCTCTATTTGAACTTTTATATTTTCCTCTCTCGCTACTTCAATCAGCAATTCAAACACCTTAGGGTTGATATTTGGTCCCTTTGATAGAACGGGACCATCACCGAGTTTAATATCACCCACGCTCCTTTTATCAATCCCCGGATAATCGGTTGCCAAGGTCACATCAACCGCTATCGCTACATCCGGATTAACGCTGTACGAGCTGGTTTTGGCTCCACGAAGTCCTATCTCCTCCTGCACCGTGGCCACGGAAACCATACGGGTATCGGAAGGTTTTTGGGAATAAATTCTCAAGGATTCAAGTACAACGAACGCCCCTATTCTATCATCAAGTGCCCTTGATACCAATCTACTTTCATTTATGAACTCCCCATCCCAATCTAAAACGCCATAATCACCTACTCTCAGAACATCTTCCAGCTCCTCCTTTTTAAGTCCGAAGTCTATCCATATATCCTCCAACTTCACGGCTTTCTCCCTTTCCTCAGGTTTAAGTATGTGTATGGGTTTCCTCCCCACGACACCCTTGACGATTTTTCCGTCCTTTCCCACAAATCTGACCCTCTGGCCTACGAGTACCTGAGGATCCCATCCACCCACACCAGCCACATATACGAATCCATTATCGTCAATGTATCTCACCATTAGACCTATCTCATCTATATGTCCCGCGAGCATTAAAACTGGCTTCCCTTCGCCTATTTCCGCGTAGGTATTCCCATGATTATCAGTATAAGTTTTTGAGGCGAACTTTTGTGCCTCCTCCTTCCAAATTTTTGAAGCGGATTTCTCGTTTCCAGATGGACCTATCTGAGATAAAAGATTTAAAAGAAAATCCCTGTTAAGCATACAGGTATTCTAAGGTGGTAAAATAAAAAATGGGGGGAGAAATCTCCCCCCTGTAATTATTAACCCTGGTAATACTGCGCGTTTATCTCTATATAGTTCTTCCACTGCTCGGGGACATCGTTCTCGTGGAATATGGCGTTTACGGGACACACAGAGGCGCATGCTCCACATTCTATGCATTCATCGGGGTTTATATAGAGCATTTCCACATTCTCAAAGTCCGGCTCATCGGGCGTTGGATGTATGCAATTTACAGGACACACATTAACGCATTCCGTAGATTTTGTGCCTTTGCAAGGTTCCGTTATTACATATGCCATGCTTCACCTCCTTTTCCAGATATTATAAGGATGAAAGAGAACTCGGAAGGCTATAAGTGAATTGAACGATGGAACTTAAAGAGAGAGGATATTCTTAGTTATGGAGGTTAAAACGACTTTAAAAGTTGAGCATGTTAGGAAGTTCACTAAGAATTTGGAAGGATAAGTTTTTAGATTTCTTTCTCGAGTTTAAAGTAGATATAAGGTTTATGAAACTTTCAAGAAGGTGTTGATGAGTTTGCTATTAAGAATGGTTTGTTGGTTTTCAGGTATAAGGACAAGGGTGAGGTTAAAATATTGAATCCTGAGGGGTTTAAGCCGAAGGATTTTTCAACTTTATAATACTCAATTATATGTCCGAGAAGGAGAAATATAATATACTTGAAGGTTTAAGGGAAATCAGGGAGGCATTAAGGGAAACGAGAATATCAATAGAGAAGTTAAAGGAAAGTCAGAAAGAAACCGATAAAAAAATAAAAGAACTCACAGAGAGTCAAAAAAAGACAGATGAACAGATGAAGGAAACTGATAAGAAGATAAGGGAGCTTATGGAAAGTCAAGAGGAAACCGATAAGAAGATGAAAGAGCTTATGGAGAGTCAGAAGAAAACAGACTATCAGATAAAAGCCGTAACGAGAGCCATAAGCGACTTAAACGGCACATGGAAAAGATTCAGCGAAAAAATAATCTTTGATAACATTGAAAATGCATTGAACGCCTTAGGATTTAAGGAGTTTGTAATAAGTAGGAACTTAAAGAGGGAGCATAATTCTCAGCATATGGAGATAGATATATTGGCAGT
>WGFI01000060.1 GCA_015492295.1 Caldifarciminota bacterium | reverse complement strand
GTTCAGGATATATGAGGTATATCCCAAGTTGAAGATAAGCGTAGATGAGATGTAGTCGACATTACGACGAATAGGGATATAGAAGGGCTTCATAACCTTATGCAAATTTATATTGTTGAGTTGCTCACACTTATATAAGGCATCAAGGATAAAAAAACATTCACTTTACGCAAGTTTTAACGACATTTTTACACCCTTCATAACCCAGGTATGCACCTACGGCTCCACCTATGCAACCACCGCATCCCATTGGGAATATGAAAAATCCAACGACTGAACCTAAGACGCACCCCGTGGCTCCGCATATCAAACCTGCGCCCTGAGATATAGCCTCCTCATCCAAACCAAGTATCACACCCGATGTTTCGTAAGTTTTCATCTCTACCCTTATCTCTTTCTTTCTCTTACTTACAAGAAACACGATCATGTCATAGTCCTTGAAGATGAAGTTGCCTTTAACATATCCCGGAATTTCCACATAATGCACTCCCTCCGGAATATTCTCAACTATATTCCCGTAATACTTTATATGATCAACCTTTAAGCGAGTTTCAGGATAAACAAAGATGGCATATCCTTTGGTGTTCTCCAAGGCGGTATTCAACATCTCTATAAACACCGAGGATGTTTCGGGTTCAACCCTCGCGAAATACTTTCCGAATTTGAAAGGTTTCAATATGAACGCCTTCTTTTCTTTGTGAGTGTATATGAAACCCATATTCGTTTCGGTGAATTGGGAAAATAGTATCAGCATCACCATGACAGATCCCTTAAAGAAAATATTAGATTTAGATTGGCGTATAGGACGCTGTTTAAAAGCGATAGTCTGTTTTCAGGAGGTAAGGACATGTCATAAGGGACGACGATACCAGCCTCGGCTGATATATATCTATTGAAGGAGTACCTGAGCCCCAAAAATGTTAAAATGTTCAAGGCGTAATCGTTGGCATCGTAGCGGTTCGCAGGCATGTATTTAACATAGCCTACGGTATCCTTCTTATACCTCGTTCTATAAAGCAGTCTAGGAAGGGCATTAACCTCAAATATTAACTCCGTGTTCTCCTTCCACAGATAGGACAAACCGGCGTACGCACCATAAAAATTCATAAGTTCCTCCTTGGAGGAGTTTCTGAAAGCGTCGGAATTGTAAGCGCTTTTCAGGCTGTCGCAATATATACCTGCATAACAATTTGATGTGTCTGGAAGCTGAGATGAATTTATGGTTATTCCGAATTGTGCCAAGGATACACCTAAGGCTAAGGTGTATTTTCTCATGTAAAAGGTTAGGGGTATGAATGCCGTAACACCACGAGTCTTGTATTCCCTGGTAAAATCGTAATATACGGGTTCGGGATTAAAGAGGACCAGCGTATCGCTCAAAGTTTCAAAGGACACGGGATTTATCTTTAACTCAACGGCACTTTTGAAGTTCTTAAGATCCAAGAATTTTATTTTCATAGCCATAGCTCCGCTGGATGTTCCCCCCGATGATAGGTTTGAAAGTAGCCTTTCAATTGAGATCTTCACCTCCATCAGATCAGCGAGACCAACGGTGAAAACCCCCTGACCTATACCGAAGTCTTGCCAATTTCCAAAGAATGCTCCACCATAAAACCAGAATGTTCCCTGGGGTATAACCTGACCTAAGGGTCCTATTAAGAGTTTGTAAGGCCTATAATACTTGGGACCCCTGTACTCCCGCACTATGATACTCACAGTCTCCACATCGGGTCTGACTATTTTCACAGGCTTTATCTTCTTAATTTTGGTCTTTATCTCAATCTTGGTTGTATCTTTCTTCGTCTCAATTTCAACCTTAACCGTATCCTGTTTTGTTGTATCTCTGAGGGTATCTGAGAGCATAGGGATAAATATGAGCATATTTACACCTCCTTAATAAGCGCTTAGATATATATTCACAACGCACTCGCCTGCGTAATAACATCTTGAATCAACCGTATATCCAGTCGTGTCCTCACCGTAAAGATCCCCAGAATCCAAGATATTGTTCTCGTTTTTATCCTTCCACGCTGAGAAGAAGTATTTTCCTTCCGGTATCTCAATGGTTAAGCTTCCGTTCCCAACCGATTCCCTTATAAGGGTGCTCATATCTTTATCGGAAAACACCCTGAAAACTATGTTATCCTCGTTAGTGTTGGTCTTTATCGTCAGGTTGGGCATATTACTTTCATAGTATGGACCTACGAGGGAGGAGCTACAACCCAATAAGAGCATCCCGAGTATTAAAAATCCCCTTTTCATAAGAAAATATTATAAAGATGTAAGAGGTTGATTTTGAAACATTTTCCACCTTAAAATTTTCGGGTTATGTTATTTTTGATCAGCGCATGTGGTTGCCCAACTAAGGTAAATATAAGCAACAGGCCGCAGGTTGATATACTTTATAACGATGCAAACTACATATCAACCGAAAGGAGTACAAAGAACGTGGCCGCGTGTAAGGGAAAGGTTCATGTCGCATGGTTCGGTAAGGATAATTCCGGTAATCAAGCCGTATTTTATCGCAGGAGCATTGATGGTGGGGCGACTTGGGATCCACCCATTCAGCTGACTTCATTTTCCAACTTTCATCTTGAGATGTGGATTCAGTGCTTCGGGGATACGGTGATCGTGGCCTATGAAAAGATAGGGACGGGAAGGGATCTATATTACCGATACTCCATAAATGGTGGAACAACTTGGAGTCCAGAATCACCACTTGAGGTGGGTTCTTACAACCAGGAGGCCCCATCAATATGGTTGTGGAACAACAACTTCCACCTCGCATGGGCCGATAATCGCCCGGTCTTCCTCATATCTAACTATTACATATACTACAAGCGCAGTGTGGATATGGGATTGACATGGACACCTGACAATCGCAGGGATATCTCGGATTCTCCTGTTATAGTGGGTGATCCCGTAAGCCCGAATGTCCTACACATAATATTCATGATATTCAATTCCTTTGAGAGAAAAGCGAGGTATATAAGAAGCACCGACAATGGAAATACTTGGTCGGCAACATTTGATCTATCGGGAGGTGTGAATGCGAACGGATCGGGATTCTGGGGAAGACCCATAGGTTATATCTCCGCGTACAACGGTGTGGTCCATGCGGTTTTCGTGGATGATAGGTACGGAAACAAAGAGGTGCTTTATAGAAGATCCACCAATTCGGGTGTCAGCTGGTCGGGAATAATTCGCCTAACGAATACCCCTGGAATCTCATGGAATCCGTTCATATTGACGGATGGCATGGGGCAGGTTAGACTCTATTGGGTTGATAACAGCGATGGGGATTATGAGGTCATGTGTAAGATCTCAAATGACAACGGTTTAACATGGTCAGCCGATGCCAAATTAACGAACAACACCGCCCGTGATGTTATGGTTAGCGTTGATTACGATCCATCAACGAACAGGTGGAACATAGTATGGGCTTCAGATGAATCGGGAAACTGGGAGATATATTACACCTCCGATCCATGTCCATTGGGAAACGACGAAGAGCTGGGAATATCCGAGAATTTCAGGTCTTCGGAACCCCAAATATACGGATGGGGTATAAAGTTCAATTCGTCGGGAGAGGCCAAGGTGTATAACCTATCCGGTAGATTGTACAAATCCGTATCCGTATATCCCGAATATTCTCTAAGGCTACCCAAGGGTGTGTGGTTCGTAAGGTTCAAAGGAAAGGTGTATAAGATTGTCGTTCATTAGTTTCCGAATATACCTCTTCCTATCCTTAAAACATTCGCCCCTTCCATGACCGCGTACATCCAATCCTCCGTCATACCCGCTGAAATCTTTCTCAAAGAGTTCCTTTCGGCGATCTCCCTCAGTAAAGCGAAAGCCCTTCTGCTCTTCCTTTCCTCAACGGGATAAGGGCCAACGGTCATAACTCCGACCAGTTTTATCTTGGGTATCTCTTTGAGTTTGCTTATCAGCTCATCCGCATATTCAGGCTGAATACCATGTTTCTGAGGCTCACCCGATGTATTGATCTCAACATAAACCTCAACATCCCTAAGCGCCCTTTTTGACACAGCTTCCGCCAACTTTAAGCTGTCCAAGGAATGTAAAACCTGAAACAACCTTAAAAACTTATTCACCTTGTTGGTTTGCAAATGTCCAACCATGTGCCAGGTTATATCACCCTTGTTTATTAAAGGTATCTTCCTCTCGGCCTCTTGAATCCTGTTCTCCCCAAAATCCCTACAACCTTCCTCATAAACTTTCAATATCTTATCGGGGGATACACCCTTACATACGGCGACGATTTCAATCTTATCCCTTCTCCCGATTCTATCCTTAAACTCCTCTACTTTCTCAACGAATTCCTTATACATAGCGAATCGTAGTGTATCACATTGACCCCAGTTGCCAACTCAAATCCCGCGAACTGTCCCTTTCTCGGTAGAATTTCTATATGCCAATGGTAATCCGTATCCTTCGGGGAGGAGTGCAGAATCAAGTTATAATCGGACATATTCAGCTCGTTTTTTAAGGATGCTATTACCTTGATGAGATACCTCGCTATATCCCTATCCATAGGAGAATCCTCAAATCTTCTGATATGCTCCCTTGGGAATATCCATACTTCCATAGGATAATATTGAGTTTTTGGTATCGCAACAACTATATCATCCTCATACACCGGTACGAAGAACTCGCGATATCTACACAGAGCGCAATCTTTTCTGGATAGACTCCTACTTTCATTGTAAGG
The DNA here is from genome assembly GCA_015492295.1 of Caldifarciminota bacterium. GTDB lineage: Bacteria > Hydrothermota > Hydrothermia > LBFQ01 > LBFQ01 > Caldipriscus. Next base: position 8,586 of record WGFI01000060.1, on the reverse strand, counting down.
TATCTCGGGAATGAAATCAAGGGATACCAGTTGGCTGTGCGGATGCATTATTGATGCCCCAGCGAGCACCCCGAAATTCCTAAAAAGAACGGTGTAAATCTCGTTCCTGTGCTCCATCAACCTATCCTTCCAAACCTTTACGATTTCAACCGTATGTTCCAAAGTGTATCTATCAAAATCGCTGTCATGCTCATAGCTCTCTATTATGACCTCATGTATCTTAGAGAAAGGGTACTTGTTGGGCACAACCCTTATTTCCCACCTTTCATCGCCCACCCTCTTTATCTCGGGCGGTGTTAGGTGTTCATTCCCTGGACAGAAGGGGCATACGAAGTTTCTATCCTTCTTTTCATGGGGCCTTTTTGCCCTTTCCTCTGAGAGTAAAGATACCTTATTCCTTATCGGATCCCTAAGCACCATCAGATCTCTGAAAGCGCTTTTAGAAGGGTATCAATGTCATGTTTCGTATGCTTTTCTGTGAATGCGAATATTATGCTTTTCTCACCTACATCCTCAACTTCTGGACCGACAAGAAAACCCTTCTCCATAAGGTATTTTCTTAAATCTGACGCCGGTATGGGCGAATTTACAACCACCTCCCTAAAATGAAACCCCTTGAAACTTACAGAATAACCCTTTGGAAGGTTGTTTATGAAATAATGGGTTTTTGCCAAGGTTTTGCGCGCGTTCTCCATCAACCCTTCCCTACCCACCAATGAAAGGTATATCGTTACTGCCAATGCCATAAGCTGGTTGTTCGTACATATATTACTGGTGGCTTTCTCCCTCCTTATAAACTGCTCCCTGGTTTGAAGGGTCGTGACGAACCCCCTTTTCCCTTCCGCATCTACGGTTTCCGCGACTATCCTCCCAGGCATCTGCCTGATGTACCTCTTTAAAGAGGAGAAAAGACCTACATAAGGGCCACCGAAGCCCAAAGGAATCCCTAAGACTTGACCTTCCGCCGTCGCTATATCCGCGCCCGCCTCACCCGGCGATGTAAATATTGATACCCCAACGGGATCATAATGAACTATGAACAGCAATCCCTTTTCCTTGGATAAGGATCCGAGTAGTTTTATATTCTCAATTATTCCAAAGTAATTCGGACTTTGAACAACCAAGGATGCCGTTTCATCATCTATCAAAGATAGGATATGCGATACATCGGCCTCACCCGAAGATGTGTAGGAATATTCGCTTATGACTGAAAAATCAGGAAGGTAGGTCTTTATAACCTTTTTGTACAGAGGGTTCAGGGATTTGGGTATGAGGACCTTGTACTTCTTCTTCAATCTGAAAGACATGAGTATCGCCTCCGCCAAGGATGTTCCACCATCGTACATAGAGGAGTTTGAGACCTCCATACCGCTCAACGCGCTCACAAAACTTTGAAATTCGTACATACTTTGCAATGTTCCCTGCGATACCTCAGGTTGATAGGGGGTATAAGCCGTGTAGAATTCCGATCTCAAAAGAATCTGATTTACAACGGATGGGGTATATACATCGTAGGCTCCACCTCCCGCGAATATCTTCAAGTTGAAATCGTTCTTTAAGGATAGCTTTAAGAGTTCTTCATAGACTTCAATTTCGGACAATGAGGGAAAGTTAGGAGAATCCGAGAATCTCTCCTTTCCAGTTGCATCCTTCATCAAGGATTCTATGCTGTCATAACCCAACGCATTCAGCATCCGCCTGCGATCCTCATCGGAAAGCGACAGGTATCTCATTGCTCTTCCAAAAGTTTCTTATAATCCTCCGCTGAGAGTAATCCCTTTACATCATCCGGATTTGTCATTTTTAGTTTCACTATCCATCCCTTTCCATAAGGATCCTCATTGATCAGTTCGGGTTTGTTTTCTAGATCCGAATTCACCTCTATGACCTCCCCCGATACGGGCGAATAGACATCAGCGGCCGTCTTTACGGCCTCAATCGTGGCAACGGTTTCCATCTGTTTTACCACTTTGCCTTTTTCGGGAAGTTCAACATAAACTATATCGCCGAGCTGTTCCTGGGCATAGTCGCTTATTCCAACGGTAGCTATATCACCATCAACCTTAACCCACTCATGCTCCTTAGTATAAAGCACATCTTCCTTTATCGTCATAAGGCTGTTATTCTATGGCCGAGAAACTTCATTAAAAGTTTTTACAGCGCGTCTTATGTGCGGTATCGTTATGGAACCTCCTACTATCAGGGCTATGTTTATCAGCTCATAGAATTCCTCTTTGCTCATACCCTCCTCAACGCATTTCAATATATGGTAAGTTATACAGTCGTCGCATCTCAGTACTAAGGATGCCACGAGGCCCATCATCTCCTTGTACTTTTTGGGTATCTTCCCTTCAAGATAAACATCGTTGTCAAGAGCGAAAAATCTGCGAGTATAAATGTTTCCTTCTTTTAAAATGATTTCGTTCATCTCCCTACGGAACCTTTCAAACTCCTTCACATCCATAAGCTGTAATCCTAAGGTTGATTTTTCGCCTTTATAATATCAAACTTGGGTAAAAGGGGTGATTTTATATTGATGGTGGTAGGTTTGTTATTCACATATGTGGCACTCGGTGTTTTGGTGGTTTTGATCATAGATGTTTTTTTTGATGCTCTCCCCAGGTTGAGTATAAAATTCATAACATCTTACCCTTCACGGATTCCGGAGCACGCGGGTATATTACCCGCCCTCGTCGGTTCAATATGGGTGGGCATTTTAACTGCGGTTATCTCCTTTCCTCTCGGCGTTTTAACCGCCATATATTTTGAGGAGTACGCTCCAAGGAACATATTCACGGAAATTCTTGAAATAAATATAGCGAACCTTGCAGGTGTCCCTTCCATAATCTACGGTCTCCTCGGCTTGGAGATATTCGTAAGACTCATGGGATTAGGTAGAAGTATATTGGCCGGATCCTTAACCTTGGCCTTACTGGTTATGCCCATAATAGTAATATCAGCTCGGGAGGCGCTTAGAACCGTACCAAACAGCATACGGGAGGCATCCTTGGCCTTGGGTGCGACCAAATGGCAAACGGTATTCTATCAGGTGATTCCTGCGGCCATGCCGGGGATACTAACTGGAACCATACTCGCCCTGTCAAGGGCGCTTGGGGAAACCGCCCCTCTTATAACCATAGGGGCATTAACATTCATAGCGTTCCTTCCGGACAGTGTGCTGGATCCTTTTACGGTTTTGCCCATACAGATATTCAACTGGGTATCAAGACCCCAACACGAATTTGCGATAAACGCCGCAGCCGGTATCGTTATACTCCTCGCGCTGACACTCTCTTTGAATCTCCTTGCAATATATCTGAGGGCGAGATACAGCAAGATTAGATGGTAAGGTATCTCAAAGTTCTATCCTTCCTCGCACCCGCGATGTTCATCCTCATTCCGTTCAAATTGGTACCCACCGTTATGGTTTTCTTTAACTCCTTTCAGAAATGGGGACTCGTTGGATTTGAGAGGTGGATCGGCTTCCAAAACTACCTTAAACTTCTCCATGACCCATTCTTCTGGAAGGCGTTTGTAAATACATTTTGGTACTCCTTTTTGAGCATATCCATAGGTATAACTCTGGCTCTAATCGTTGCACTTATAATTGAGAATAGCAGGATTTCGGGATTTTTAAAGTTTTTGGTATTCATGCCCGTTGTAATATCCTTAATACCTGCGTCCGTTGTATGGAAATGGCTCTACAATCCATCATCGGGCTTCATAAACTACGCTTTATCCATACTCGGTCTTCCCAAGTTAAGATGGCTTGAGGAGCCTTCTGGTATATTCTTTGGATATGGACCATCCTTGGCCATGCTATCCGTGGTCATCATGTCCGTATGGAAGAGCTTCGGGTACAATACTATCATACTTTACGCTGGGCTTAAATCAATTGATAGAAGCGTATATGAGGCGGCGATTATAGATGGGGCGGGTGGTAGTACGATATTTTGGAAGATAACCCTTCCTCTACTCTCCCCCTCCCTGTTCTATGTGTATATAACCAGTTTCATAATATCCTTTCAGGTCTTTGCTCCTATATGGGTTATGACGGGACCACCTCCCGGAGGACCTCTTGGAACCACAAATGTCATAGTTTATTATCTGTATCAAAAGGGTATAGAGGATTTTAGTATAGGTTATGCCTCTGCCGTCGCCATAGCTTTGCTCGCGGTTATCGGAATATTGACACTTTTGCAGAAGTTCTTTATAGAGAGAAAGGTTTATTACGAACGATGATTCTGATCTTAACCCATTGGATCAGCGTTAATACTCTGAAAGGGTTGGGGGTTGAGTTTGATGGGAAGAGATTAATCTACAAAGGTAATAAGGCGGTTATAACGGATACGGGTTTGGTTTTTATAAAGGGTAACATCTTTCCTTTGAGCTTTAAAAAGGGTGAAGGCACATATCTGTTCAAAGGAGATGAAATCGCTCCTGTGCTGTTTAACCTAGGGGTTAGTGTCTTTTGGGATTACAAGGAAAAGAGAATCTTTAAAGGGAAGGCGAGTATAAAGAAGTTCATTATGGGTAAGGTGGATTCCACATATCGTATAACGATAAAAGGTGAGTATGGTGGGAAAGGATTTAAAGTGAAGGTGTTTGAGGATAGTATCGTCATAATCGGTAAAGGTTTGTACGGCAAATTCCGTAAGATCGTTGGAGACGGTAGATTCGTCAATTTCGTTGATATTTTGCATACTAAGGGGGAAACGAAGTTTGTAATAAATCTCGGATTTGGAGCCGGAAAATCCGAGGTGTTCAAGAATAAGGAAGGTATAAATATCACCATTTATCCTCTGAAAATAAAGAAGAAGGAGAGGATACCTGTGATCGTGATAGATCCTGGGCACGGTGGGAAGGACGCGGGAGCGGTTGCGAATGGATATAAGGAAAAGGATATAAATCTTAAAGTCGCTCTTAAAGTCGCCAAGATTTTAAAGAAATACGGCTACAAGGTGATATTAACCAGGGATGATGACTCCTATGTTCCTTTATCAACGAGGGCGAGGATAGCAAACAAGAGTAACGCGACGCTCTTCGTGAGCATACACTGCAATGCGAGTAGGGATAGGGATGCGAGGGGTTTTGAGACATATTTTCTATCCGAAAGTAGGACATCCGAGGAGAGAGCGGTTGCCATACTTGAAAACTCGGCGATAAGGTACGATTTGGGGAATTTGAAACCCGAGGATGAGGTGGGAATAATAGTCGGTGATCTCATACAAACATTGCTCCTGGAGAAATCTTACAAGCTTGCACATTATATACAGGATAAGGCGTTGGAGATGAAGCTGACGAAGGATAGGGGATTAAAGCAGGCGGGATTTTATGTTTTAAAATGGGTTAGTATGCCATCGGTTTTGATTGAGATAGGTTTTATAACGAACAGGGAGGAGGCAAAGATGCTTGCGCTTGGTAAGTATCAAATGAAGGTTGCAAAAGCGATAGCGGGGGGAATAAGGGAGTTTTTGGAAAATGAAAAAAGGAGGTGAAAAGTTGAATTATAGGGTAAATGAACAGATAAAGGCGCCGAGGGTTCAGGTTATAGGGCCCGATGGTAAGAATCTGGGCGTTATGCCCACGGTTAAGGCGTTAGAACTGGCCGATGAGTACGGTTTGGATCTCGTTGAGGTGGCTCCAAACGCTTCTCCACCCGTTGTGAGGATAATGGATTACGGAAAATTCCTTTATCAGCAAAAGAAGAAGAGTAAGCAGAAGAATAAAACATCCGAGCTGAAAGAGATAGAGATGACGCCTAACATAGGAGAGCACGATCTGAATGTGAAACTCCGTAAGATGAGGGAGTTCCTTGAAGAGGGACACAAGGTCAAAGTTGATATAAGGATGAGAGGAAGGCAGGTATTATACACGGAACTCGCGGAAAACTTGGCGAAAAGGATAATATCCCTACTTGAAGACATATCAACCATTGAGAGAGAACCTTTCGTTGAAAACAGGCATGTATTCTTCATACTCAGACCCCGAAAGAAGAAGAAATGATATTACTCTTTCAGAGGGTTAAGCAGGCGAAGGTGATATACGGAGGGGGTTCAGAGGAGATAGGGAGGGGTCTCCTGGTATATGTAGGGTTTGAGAGGAAGGACGATGAGAGTGTTCTTGAAAGGTCGGTGAAGAAGATCCTAAATCTTAGGATATTTGAGGATGAAGGTGGGAAGATGAACCTTTCCGTTCTTGACATAAAGGGAGATGTTTTGATCGTTCCTAACTTCACATTGGCGGGAAACGCTAAGAAAGGGAACAGGCCGTCTTTTGATAATGCTATGGATCCGGAAAATGCCAACAGGATGTTCCTGTCCTTAGTGGAGAGATTGGGAAAGTATGTGAATGTGAGGAAGGGGGCGTTTCGGGAACATATGGAAGTGTATTCAGTAAATGATGGACCCGTGAATATAGTTCTTGGGATATGAATCTTGGTTTTTACGATTCGGGCATAGGGGGGCTTATAACACTGAAAAAACTCATGGATGATGTGGGTACGTTTGATTTCGTGTATCTCGGCGATAAGGCTAACTTTCCATACGGTGAGAAAGATGAAGAAACCTTACTGATGATAGCGAGGAAATGCATAAATTTCTTGAAGGATAAAGAATCCGACGCCGTTATCATAGCTTGCAATACGATTTCAACCACCGTGTTTAAGCACCTTGAAAAGTTCTATGATTTTCCCATAATTCCCATAACCGACTGGATAAAATCTTATAGAATCAACGGCAATGTTAAACTCTTGGGAACACCAAATACGGTCAATTCGAGTTTCTATCAGAGGTATATGAAATGTGAAGGTATTCCCGATCCGAATCTTGCAAACTTCGTTGAGAAGGGTATATGGGATGGGGAGGTTGAGGAATATCTTGAAGGTATTTTACCTACGGGTGAATATGCTTTGGTTCTGGCCTGCACGCATTATTCCGTGTTGAATGGAGTTATAGGTAAATTGAGGCCTGAGGTTAGGATAATTGATATATCGGACATGTTCGTTGAGCATCTGAAAAGTGTCATAGACTTCTCCAAGATAAATAGAGGTAATAGTTCAACCATATATTTCACATCAAAGGACGATAACCTGATGAAGATGGTGGATAAGCTGGGTTTATCCGGCATGGCTGATGTGGAGTTTATAGATCCGCTATGATTCTATTACTCGGATATGTTATAAAAGGTATTGAAATATCGGGGAACAGATGGACGAATAGGAACTATATACTTTCTTTGATAGATGTTGAAATAGGTGAAACCTTGAATTACAGCGATTTACAGAATATCCGAATCAGACTCATGGAAAGTCGCCTTTTCAGGGATGTTAATGTATATTTGTCAAACGACACTTTAAAGATAAAACTCAGGGAATTCTGGTATATATGGCCTTATCCCATAGTGGATTATAGTACGGATGTGGGTTTGAGTTTGGGTGTCGGAGTGGCACATACGAATTTCAGAGGGTATGGGGAGAATCTGTCAGTTTATGCGATATTCGGAGCAAAAAGGGGTTGGGGTGTAATATGGAACACTCCATCAAACAGATTCACAAATAACTCCTGGAAGATGGAATTGGGTAGAAACGAGATCATGAGGCTTTTATATAAGTTTCCTGAGAAGAGAACCTATGTCAAGGTTCAGTACAATACGAAGCTGGAAAATCGTATATTCTTTACGATCAGGTTGGGTTTAATATCCATAAGAAGTGATTCTGTGAATCTGTTGTTTGATAGGAATCGTGGAGATAGGTTTTTCAATGGGGAATTTTCTGTGATGAAGGATACTCGTAATTTCTTAATGTATCCGACGCGGGGTTTTGCCATAAGAGGTGAGCTGAGGGAATATTTTGGTAATTTTGTTGGAAGAAGGATTGATATATCTTTTGAAGGTTATAAAACTCTAAACGACTTAACCTTCGTGTCCTTTTTTAGTTTTTCAAAGATATTCGGAGATGTGCCATTGTACCTTCAACTTCCATTGGTGGGTGCGGATGATATTGTAAGATCAGGGATACCAGAGGAAAGGCTTTTGGGAGGGGAGAGAGCAATAGCCTCATTTGAAGTTAGGAGGAAAATATCCGATGAATTCCCGTGGATTTTAAAGAAGTTTTTAAATGGAGGTTATGGTATATCCTTGTTCTTTGATTGGGGATATATACCTAAGAATATGGGCTCCTCAGTGGGATTGGGTTTCCCTATATTTTCATCACTTGGCGGTTATCTTCCCGCAGTTATATACGATTTCAAATACGGTTTTCAGGTATATCTGGGCGGTACGGTTAGGATCGGGAATCCATAATTAGTTTTTAATACAAACAACTTTTAAACAAAAAGAAACTTCGCAAACCCCCCTTAACCAGACCTCCCACTACGCTATAAGAACGCATTTTATTTATCGTTAAAAATCAGAACATCTAATAACGATGGGCGATACAAAACTTTCGCAAACCCCCTACGGTTTTTGCAACTTTGGAGGTTTCCGAACCTAAACCTTCATTTTCTGGCCCCCTTGACAAGATCATTTTCCACCTTATAATATTCGGTCGTACCTGAATGAAGTGTTTGTGGCTTATCTATAAAGGGT
>WGFI01000059.1 GCA_015492295.1 Caldifarciminota bacterium | reverse complement strand
TCCTCATAAGGATTTCCCTTCTTCTTGCAACCTACCAGCGCTAAAACGATCAAAAGTAAAACCCTTTTCATCTCCTAACCACCTTAAATATTTTACCCCTTATAACGACGAAATATATACCCCTCGGAAGCCTTCTTATATCTATCCTACCATCTCCCGTGTATCCTCTAAGAACGAGACTCCCCTTCACATCGTATATCCTATAATTTCCCCTCAATCCTATGTTTATCACTTCTCCTCCATAAAGTAGCCTCTGCCTTGATCCTACGGATCTCTTCGGAATCCCAAACCTTCCATATTCCATATCGCTTATAAAAGACATAAGAGCATCCGTATCATAACTCGGAACAACCCAAACATTTTCCATTATGGTTCTCGGTTCTCTGCCGAATGTGGTGAAAACGAATCTATAAACACCCCTGAAAGGTATCCTTACATACGCCTTGAATGTATCGTTTATCTCTCTGAATGTGATGAATTTTATGCTGTTAGGATCGCCTATCCTGAAATAGCTTCCTTTCACGCTGTCCGCCAATGGATAAACGAAATCTATCCTTATCACATCACCTTCAAGGTACATCCTCTTATTAAACTTAACCTTAGCCAAATGAGGACTCGGATAAAATACCATAACGGGGGTAAAATCGTACTCGTCCGTAGAAAATTCATCGCTCTTCCTTGCCAACAGTATGTTCGCTCCCGTGGATTGAGGAGATACTATATATCCATACAAACCTTCAATGTCAAACTCCCTAACCCTTGAAGCATACATGATATTCAGAGGATAAGGGGATATAACTATGATACTGTCCGTCTCCGACGATATAGGGAGGTATAAACTCCCCTCCACCCCCACGATAAACATATTGCTCCCGGATTCCTTAGGTGAAGTTATGGGTATATCCATAGGTTCTGTGCTGTCCGAGACCTGATATAGAGTTGGACAGTTGCCCAAAATTGCCCTTTTAACATATCTATTATAAATCTCTACATCGTTCTTACTTGAAGTGTGATCCTTTTCCCAATAGCTAGGATCCCCACCGCATGACCAAGGAAACGGATTCTGGGAAACTGCCCTCGTGGAAATAAAGCAGGTGTTCGGATAGGAAGCCCTCCTTGAAGTGCTTGAATATTCAACGGTTCCATCGTTGCAACCTTGCCATAAGCCGTATCTCAGTAAAAGACAACCTGCTTGCGATTTTCCGGGAAAAGGTCCGCATGACCAATGGGGAGTCCAACCTATCCCAACATAATAATTCACGGACCTGTAAGTCATATATGGGTCTATATAATTACTTCGGTAGGGTATCACGGCGTCCGTTGATAACCTCCATACATCTGGGGTCGTAAAGTACGCGCATACATTTCCTACGGTTATATTAAAAGTCTCTAAAATCGTTTTTATAGACTGGCATTCCCAATATTCACGGGACCATATAGGAAAAACATCGCAATTTATCTCTATATCGCTCGGACTTGAACATACATCCGCAAGCTTTGATCCAAAAAATGGGCCACCTATGGTTACAACCCTCCTTACATGCGTATTACCATATTTATATATAGCCACCTCACTTTCCAAAGCGCCTCTGCTATGAGCCACTATGACTATATCGTTGTTCCAACCAGATGGATAGTTATTCACAAGGAAACTGTACAGCGTATCTATTAAAAAGTCCAACAGTTGCCCGTTGGGTTCAAACATAGGCCCCCTGAACCTGCATCCCTTCGCATCCGCATCGTGGTTTGAAGGATAGAGATTCACAACAGCTATGCGGAAACCATCATTCTTTAAATACCCATAATAATCTTGCCAAGTTCTACAATCGTTCTTCGTCCCATGAACGAGAAGAACCACGGGCCTGCTTGGATCCGCTATCTCATCGTTACCATCCCAAAACAAACCCACAGTATCGTCGTCGCATACATCCTTCCATATAATCGTAGGAAGGCAGGGCCTTGATACATCATCGTATCCTCCGCCAGGGTATCCACCACCGCTACCTCCACCGTCATCTCCTCCACCCCCACCATCGCCACCCATGCATATACCGGGGAACGGATGGAGGCTGTCTATGACGCAGATTCCGGAATAACAGAAGCTCGCTGGAAGTTTTGGATCCCCAAGCTCGCCTCCATCGCTTGTGGTATCTATACAACACGGACTTCCATTAATGCCACACCTTTCATTCATAGGTTCAACGATATCGTTATCTCCCACACTGGCAAGCATCGGAGAGAAAGAGAAGAGGGATAGAAGTATAACCCCTACACGCCATAGCTCTTTGCTTCTCTTTGCTTCTCTTTGCTTCTCTTTGCTTCTCTTTGCTTACCAGCCTTTTCATAGGGCGGGTATTATAAGGGTGAAAAATCTCCAAGTCGGGTTATCTATCGTTGCCAACTTTAACCAACGGTTTAACAAAAGACTGAATCTTTATTGAGTACGAAACTCCCTACTCGGCACCCTCAAATCGTAAAAGACATAATAATCGCTTTTTTTTAAACTTTTCCCCACGAGTGTTGAAGATGATAAGCCGTAAGATCTATCCCGCATCGGCCATAGTCTTATCCTTCAAAGCGAATCCAAGCCCCCTTTTTGCTGGGTTTTTTATAACTTGCATAGCGGAATATTTTGGTTTCCAAAAAAGCCATTTCCAAAGTGGTCGCTAGGTTTCTCCTCTCCTCAGGCATAACCCCTTCTTTAATCACAAGAATATCGTAATCGCTGTCTTCCTTGTAATCTCCCCTCGCCCTTGAACCAAAGAGGATGATCCTATCCGGGTCTATCTCCCTAACAATTACCTCAACGATCCTGCGAAGTACCGGATCCCTTTCAAGTATCTCCTTTCCTCCCTTCATTACCTTTATTCTAAGGCTGTTCCTTCTATTATCCCCTTTGCCCATTTATAAACCTTTAACGCCGTTTCATACGCTTTCTCATATTCTTTTTCAGATAGGGGAACATAATCATCAGGATAACGGGTTGTAAAGGCGTACTCCGTCAGATTTACCGCATCCTGAATATCTTTGGGGATCACATAGAAATCACTTAAAGATTTTATAAGTTTGTCTATATCATGCGTCCTTGGAACTTCCACGCCTTGAAGTATCAAAAGAGCTTTTAAAGATTTCTCCGCAGTCTGTTGTAGATGGTATGCAGCGGTTCTTATCAAACCTCTTTCCCAAAGTGCACGCGAGGATTCCAGATCTTCCTCAGCAAATTCAAGCCACAGTTTTGCGTAAAACTTTCTCATAAACTACAATCCCCTCATTTGATATAGAATAATATACCAAATATTTCTCGTTTTTTAATCTGTTAAATCTCTCAGCATCCTGAACTATCACATCCACAGCGACAGAAGGATATATACTCTCTCGCCAAAATGCCCTCCTTATTTTCCTCTGCAACGGCCTCCTTTCTTCTGGTCTAACCCCTTCTTTAATCACAAGAATATCGTAATCGCTGTCCTCTTTGTAATCCCCCCTCGCCCTTGAACCGAAAAGGATTATCTTATCTGGGTCTATCTCCTTAACGATAACTTCAACGATTCTACGGAGAACAGGATCCTTTTCAAGTATCTTATTCACCAAAGATATTCTAAGGCTGAACATATATATTACACCCTTATAATATCCTACTCCGGGTTGAGGGAATCCCGTGAAAATCGGGAGCCGTCCCGGCGGCCGTGAGCGGGAGCGAAACCCCAAAAAGGCCACTGTCCCGTACAGGGATGGGAAGGCCGGGGGAGTAGGTGGCCCGCGAGCCGGAAGACCTGCCCGGAGTACGCCTCCAAGGGTGGTGCCGGGGCTCGCCACCCTGAGGTAGAGATAGGAATCAAACGGAGGTTGAAAACTATGAAAAGGGGAATATTTATTTTTATCTTCTTTCCTTTATATGCTTTCGGGCAAAGGGTTGTAGTAGCCAATACAATATCCAACACCCTATCCCTGATGAATGTATCCTCTCCCTTTGAACAGAGGAACAACGTATCCCCCCATGGCTCGGCTCTCAATCAGGTTCTGTATAACTCAGGGTACCTATATACCATAAGTTCGGGAAACGACAGAATCTACATCCTACGGGATGATAATATACCCTTTGTGATTGACAGCATATTCACGGGCGCGAGTTCCAACCCATATATGGCATCCATATCGGGAAATAAGATATTCGTATCCCTCTTGCTTTATGACAGCATAGTTTCGTACGATCTATCTACGAAGAACGAGATATGGAGCGTTGGTGTATGGAGGAGTCCCCAGTATGTAGGAATGAAAGGAGGATATTTATTCGCCATATCAACGGGTTATGATATGAACTCTTATACCACCGATACCTCAACGATATATAAAATTGATACCTCAACCGGAATCGTCCTTGATTCGCTGCGACTCGGTATAAATATGTTATATATGGAGTTCATGGATGGGGATACCGCGATAGTTTCAGGTGGGGATTGGTTTGACGCATCAACGCAGAAGATCTACATAATAAGAACGGACTCACTTAGGGTCATTGACAGCATTTCAACACCCGCAAACATAGGTTTTCTTCGTAGGATACCATCAACCGATACCGTAATAGCGGTGGGATATTCCTGGATCGGATATTTCATATATTCAAGCAGAATATTCGTTCCCCTGCCTCTTGTAACATACTATGGATTTTCCCAAGTTGAAATCTTCAACGACAGACTGTTTATCACCGCGGCTATGGACTACACCACAAACGGGAACATAATAGTCTATAACAGGACCACAAACTCAATTGAGCATGTTGCAACGGTTGATATAGGTCCAATATCAATAACCCTATCACCAACGACCCTAAGCACCTCTGAGAGGAAAATCATTACGAAAAATAAGTTGAGAGGGATATACTCACTGGATGGAAGGAAGGTCAATAGCATACGCTCAAAAGGGGTATATTTCATAGTTGAAGACGGTAAGGTCAGGAGGTTGATAGTACGCTGAGTTTCATACTGCCGCCGATAACTGTGGAGGCATCTCCCGGGGATAGCGTAAATATAGAATATGCGGATATTTGGTTGTCAGCTTCATCCATCTCAGGTATTTACGGATACACTTATGGATCTTACGCGGATCTATCAGGTATATCCATAAAGGGAGGGCATCCGAAGGGAAACGCCTTATTTCTCAACGGAATACTCATAAATCAACCTCAAAGTTCCTACGCGGACCTTACGGATATATCCCCATTTCTATTCAACAGAATTACCGTATTTGAGGGGGGAATAACGCCATATTCCATATACGGAAATCTGGATATTAGAAATGACGATGCTGAGGAGGGTTATATTTTTGTTAATCAATTCAGGGGAATTTCCTTAGGATATAAGACGAATATCGCTGGTTTTGATGGAGGAAATTTGATCGGTGTAAGGGACACCATTATCTTTTTGGAGAGCTTTTTCAAACAGGAGGGGCAATTTTGGGATTTGAGGGTATCACGAAAAAGAACGAGCGGAATGAAAGGTTTTCCCCAAACATCGGGAATACAAACGGATATGAGATTGGCTGGAAAGGTCGGGAGGATTTCGCTCTTAATTCTCCGTAGAAGGTGGAATGATATATTCGGGGATTACATTCACGATAACTTCCGTTTAACGGAAACCTATGAAATATCGGGTTTCAGAAATCTTATAATTCTTGAAGGTGTAAGAAGCACGAATATAGGGACTTATGTAAGGCCTATAATATACTCATCCAGAACTTTCAGTGTGGGTATCGTAGGTCTGAATGCGAATGTTTGGAGTGATCTGAAAAGGTTAGGTTATTCCTTTTATTCGCTGTTAGCTTATGGAAAGCTGATAGTGAGGGCAACCTTATCAAATCGTATCCCTTCATTTGATGAGTTGTACTGGAAAGGTGCGGGTGCCGAGGGAAATCCCAATTTAAAAAATGAAAGTTCCATACTCTTATCTACGGAAGTATCTTATAGAGTCTTCTATCTGATGGGTTTTGCCAGGAGAGTTTGGAATATAATAGAGTGGAAAAGTGTGAGCGGTATTTGGAGACCTTACAATGAAGGCTCGGGGAACATCTGGGGTATGAGTTTGAAAATAAAAAAGGGAAATTTTCTGTTCAAGTATGACAGGATTTGGGCTTATTATGATAACGGCAAAAGGATGATTTATAGGCCTAAGAATTCGTATTTCATCAATTTTAACCTCAGTTTCATGGGTTTGTACGCCCTTTACCTTGATCCGAGATTTACAAACAAGGAAAATACCAGATTCGTTGATTTCGTATTGCAGATGGGTATGTTTTTAAGGATGAAGATCAAAAAATTTGAATGTGTTTTAAAGGTTGATAACCTTTTGGATAGAGAGGATGAATTCGTTGAAGGTTATCCCATAAGGGACAGAACGATATCACTACATCTAAAATATCGGCGTTAGAATTACTGAATGTGGTTAAGGGAAAAGTGGGGATATACCATCAAAATGGGTAAATACAGAGTCTCAGTATCAACCCGTGAGATCCGATTCTCGTTGAAATTAAGGCAGGTCCATGGTGCGAAGGTGGTGATATATAAAGGTCAAGCCGAAGATGTGGGGGATGGTGTGATTTCAAGGCCTCGGAACATAACCTTAGGTGTGAAGACGGCCGATTGCTACCCCATATTTCTCCTTTCGGATAGGGCTTTCGGTGTATTACATGCGGGATGGAGGGGAAGTATAAAGGGTATAGTACTGGAAGGCCTCAGGATACTTTATGAGGATTTCAATGTGAATCCATCGGATATAACCGTAATATTTGGGCCCGGAATATGTGGTAAGTGCTATGAAGTAAAGGATGATGTTGCCGGTATGTTTAAGAATGGGGTTATCAAGAGAAATGGAAAGTATTATCTTGACCTGTACGAGTTTAATAAGGAAATTCTTTTAAACCTCGGTGTCAAAGATATCATACCGCCGCCTTCCTGCACCTATGAAGACCCTTCACTCTTTTCGCACAGGAGAGGAGACAAACTCAGAATCTATAATGCCATCACCTATGAAGGTTGAAGTAAGGATAGGTTTGTCCATAATCCTCGTGCTTGCAATAATAACGATATCCACCTTTGGATACATTCTCATAGAGGATTTGCCCTTAATTGATGCGTTATATATGACCATTATAACCGTATCAACCGTCGGATTTAGGGAGGTAAAGCCTCTCAGTTCGGTGGGCAAGATATGGACGATTCTCGTGATATTGTTTGGATGGGCTTCCGTTAGCGTTTTGATAACCAATGTTGCGAGTTATTTTTTGAGTAAAAGTTTTATAGATCTATTTGCAAGGAGGAGAAAGATGAAGAGGAAGTTTTCAGGACATTATATCATCTGCGGATTCGGTAGGATGGGCAAGATAGTGGCTGAGTTTCTGAAAAAATCGGGGGTTCCATTTTTGATAGTTGAGAATGATCCGGAAAAGATCCAGTTGGCGGAGGGTATGGGATATACAGTGGTTGAAGGGGATGCCACAGAGGAGGATACTTTAAAAGTGGCAGGAGTTGAAAACGCCAAGGGTCTCGTAGCATTACTTAGAAACGATCCGGATAATCTTTATGTTATAATCAACGCTAAGAATATAAACCCGAATATATACACCGTCGCGAAGGCGACCACCGAAAAAGGGGCGAGATTGATGGAAAAGGTAGGGGCGAATAGGGTGATATTGCCTTATGATTGGGCTGGTTTGAGGATAGCAAGGGCATTGCTTCATCCTGCCATATTTGAGTTCCTTGATCTCTACGATATGAGAGTTGAGGAGATAAAGGTCAATGTAGGTTCCCCTTTTGAGGGTAAGACCCTTAAAGAGCTGAATCTTACGAGGCATAAAATATATGTGCTGGCCATTCTAAGGGATAAGAAAATCATAACTCCCCCATCCGCCGATGAGAGGATTTTGGAGGGGGATATATTGATAGTGATCGGAGAGGTTGAAAACTTGCATAAATTTGAGAAACTCGTTCAACCGTAGAATGTGCATATATGCATCCTATACTATTTGAGGTTTTTGGTTTTCCTATAAGAACTTACGGTGTAATAGTTCTTTCTGCGTTTCTATTAGGCGTATGGTTTGCGGCCAACCATCTTAGTAAATTCGGTATCCCCAAAAGTCGGGTGTGGGACGCGGCGGTGTGGGTTATGATTTTTGGAATAATAGGAGCGCGCGCCTTATTTGTAATACAGCATTGGTCATATTTCAAGAACAATTTGGCGGAGATATTTTACCTGTGGGAAGGAGGTATGACATTCTACGGCGTACTCTTGGGAGTAGCACCTGCGCTCTGGTTTATAAAAAACGAAAGATGGAACTTCTGGGCCGCACTTGACGCTTCAATACCCGGAATAACCCTCGGTATAGCGGTTGGAAGGTGGGGATGCTTCTTCAACGGTTGCTGTTATGGAAAACCCACGAACCTCCCTTGGGGAGTGGTCTTTCCAGAAGGCAGCTTGCCTTATATGGAATTTGGAGGGGTTCCGATACATCCTTCGCAGATTTACGAATCAATCGGTGATACATTTCTGTTCGTTATATATCTGTTTTTGCTTAAAAAGTTTGGTAAGACCAAGCCCGGTTTCGTCGGATCCTTAGCCCTGATATTCACCCCTCTCGTGAGGTTCCTCAACGATTTCACGAGGGCTTATGAACCCAACTCCTATATATTCGGTTTGCCTTTGACATTTAACCAGTGGATAGCGATCCTGCTTATGCTTGTGGGAGTGATACTTATAGTTAAGAGGTATGTCGGTTCTGCGCCTTATAAGGCCGACTAACGGTTTAATAGCCTCGTTGGTGGTTGTGGTTTCTTCCAAAATCACAGGTGGGGACATTGTTGGTTTATTTTACCTTATATTGGGAGCGTTCTTTATCTCCTCTTTTCTTAACTCTACGAATGACATAACCGACATTGAAGAGGACAAAATAAATCATCCCGATAGGCCTTTGATAACGGGTGAGATCACACTTTTGGATGCCTTTATGATTTCCATAATATGTTTATTTCTCGGGTTGTACTTTTCATCAAAACATTCACAGTGGGCCCTTATGATAGGTTCATTGGGTATGTTCGTAGGACTTATGTACAATTATGAGTTGAAGTCCATACCGATTATAGGAAATCTTTCCGTTGTTTTCGTTATCTTCCTGGCCTTTCTATACGGGGCGAATCCGAATAATCCTTACCGTGTATTACCAGCGGCGATTCTTGGAGCGTATATGCATCTCATAAGGGAAATCATTAAAACGCTTGAAGATAGGAAGGGGGATGCTATAAACCGCAGGACGGTAGCGCATATAGTAAATGAAAGATTCCTCCAACATGTAATATTCTTCGGTATCTTGGTTTTAACCATCGTTGATGTGGTTCCTGTGATATTAGGATATTCAATGTACTACGGAATCGCTGTTATATTGTTTGTGAATGCTCCTCTTTTAATCTTCGCCTGGACGGTATATATGGGCAAATACTCCCTTTTGAAAAGGGTGATCAAGTTATCCACGGTTTTGGCTATAATACCCCTTTGGGTAGCATAGAACCATTTATTGGCGTAATACTTTTTCTATGAAAGGGGATATTTCAACCTTTAACTTTGAAGTCACTATGAGTTTTCCTTTCTTACGGGTTATGTATCCTTCCAACATAAGATTCCTGGCGACTTCCTTATATTCTTCATTAAGATCCCCCAATTTTATCTTTCCATCTGTGGCCATAATAAGTAGGATCTTTTCAACATCGGAAAAATCCGAATTCAATATACCCTTCTTTATAATATCCTTACTTACACGCCTCGTGGTTCTAGTTATTCTTGATGAATTGCGAGATCTCAAAAATCTTATAACGGCCTGATAGAACGCCTGCGCAGGATCATTCGGCCTGTGGTAAGACAAGAGTCTAACCTTTTTGTTCTTAACGAGCATCTCACAAACATAGTATAAACTCAGGCCTGATTTGTTGGAGTAGTGTATAGCATAGAGTATATCATTTTTATCGTAATTCCTAGGGTTCCTCCTGACGCTGCGTGCAGGTCCATAAAATCTGCTTATCAGAGTTCTGAGTTTATTCACAGGTATTCCTATCTCCTTTGAAACCTTCTCCAAGTACTTACCTTTTTCACCCCGCTTGCGGTTAATATAGTTCTCATATATCTCGCTGAGTTTTTCTCTATCTATCATTCCATATATTTCGCCGCATACTTTGAAGTTTCCCAAACTTTCACGGATACGACATTATAACCTTTCTCTTTTATCTTCTCGTATATGTACCTCGCTATGTTTTCGGCGCTCGGAGGATAAGGTAATACATCGTTTAGGTAGGTATGATCCAGATTGAGCGATTTCAGCTCGTTCTTTAATACACCGAAATCTATACTTACTCCGCTTTTATCAACCTTTGAAACCTCAACTTCAAGTTCAACGATCCATCTATGTCCATGCAAATTTCTACAAGGCCCAGGAAAGTCCGGAAGACGGTGGGCGGCATCAAACTCGTATTTAACCGTCAGTATCCACTTACTCATTTCTTGGTGAAGAGCTCATCCGTCTTATTTACCTTTTTCAATATACTTACAGCCTTTTGATAGACGGGATCGTATCTCAGGAAAATTCTATATCTACCCTTTTCACCAAAGTACTGATATGCGATCTCCATAGTTAGGATCCTGCGAAAATCTTCCTTAGCCTCATCAAACCTACAATCATCAAAATCTATACCGGACTTATGAAGTAAGTTTTTGAATCGGTTCAGATCCCTATCCGTTAAAACTATGTCCTCGGGTTTCTTAGGTTTCTTATGCGTTGATGTGTATCTCGTAGCCCAATCGGATATCAATCCCTTCGCTTGCGCCTTCTGAACCAGAGCGGGAAGATGCTTGGGATTCACCACTATATCCGGGGATATTCCCCCTCCTCCTTTTAGAGGCCTTTTGAGTATCTTTGTGAAGTATGTACCCGTATCCTTTTCAAGGGAACCGAGTTTCCCCTTGTGTATGGATCTACCAGAAGGTGTAAAATATCGTGCTATCGTTAGTCTCAAAGCATACCCATAAGGTAGAGGTAAAACCCTCTGCACCGAACCCTTACCGAATGTGGTATCTCCTATTATCAAACCCCTATCCCAATCCTGAATGGCACCCGCTACTATCTCCGATGCGCTTGCCGAACCTTGATCAACGAGAACCACCACAGGTATATCATCGGGAACTATGCTATGTCCCTCACTAAAAAACTTTTCCTTTGAATCGGGTGTTCTCCCATCGGTATATACTATGAGTTTCCCATCTCCCAAGAAAAATCCCCCTATTTCAAACGCCTCCCTCAAATATCCTCCCGGATTTCCCCTAAGATCAAGTACGATTTTCTTCGCACCTTTACTGAGTAAAGATTCCAAAGCTTCCTTCACCCTATCGCTCGCATCTTCTTGAAAGGAATTCAACTTAATGTATCCGACACCATCAACTATACCGTAATAAGGTACGGCTTTCAAAACTATCCTATCCCTGATGATCTCAAAAGATAGTGTATCGTTTATGGCAGGCCTATATACGGTCACCTTAACTTTTGTACCTTTAGGACCGCGCAACCGCTTGGAAACTTCCTCCACATCCAACCCCAAAGCCGACGAATCGTTTATCCTTATTATCCTATCTCCTGGTTTCAGACCAGCCTTCCATGCAGGTGTTCCTTCAAATGGTGCTATAACAACCACATAACCTTCCCTCTGGCCTATCTGCATACCCACACCTTCGTAGCTTCCTTCCGTACTTTCGTATAATCTCTGTTTCTCCTCGGGTGTCAGAAATGTTGAGTGAGGATCAAGTGAAGAAACCATACCTTTTATTGCATTTTCAAGCAGTTTGGATTTACTTTCCTCAACCACATAGTACCTTGTTATGTAATTTATCACTTGAATCATCAGATCTGCCATCTGGGAGAATGATATCTTAGGCTCGCTTTCCTTTGCGAAACCCTTTAAAGCATATCCAAATGTTATACCCAAAACGAACGCCATCAGAAAACCCGCTATTCTAACAGACCTTCGCATGAAACGGAGATTTTAAGGCGGATAAATATCGCTTGGTTGATTATGGGGAAATCACCTGTTATTTTTATCTCTCAAAGGTAAAAGGCATTTAATCGCAGATTCCACCAGGGCTTCATATTCCGATTCCTGGGATGTGGATTCTGCTACACTCTGATATAAGATTCTACCCGTTCCAACATCTATTATTTTAAAACTCACGGTGGCCTTTATACTTTGAATAACCATTCCTTGTCCCACAGGATAGCCTTCCGTTTCAATGTCAAGGACGGTGAAATATCCCACGATTTTAGCCCCGAGTAATTCCCCGAGTTCAGGAGCGTAATCACCTACAAAGCCTGATGCCGTAAATTCCTGCTCTTCCAAAATCTTGTCAATATCTTTTCTATCCACCACATCAAGGTAGGGGATTTTCATCAGCTCTATGGAAGCCTTGCTGTATATTTCCTCTATAAGCCTCTTTTTATCAACCTTCCTCTTAATCTCTTCCTTCGGTATATCTATATCGGGTATAAGCGCGAAGGTCTGTATTTCGTCCGTTTTAAATGATGGGGAGATCGCGTAGTTGAGGTCCTTCCTATGCGCGCTGGATGCGCAGGATGTTATAAATAAAACTATTACAAACTTCCTCATCCAACTTGATATTTTAAAGCCGCCATAACCTCCCCGATCAGATAAAAAGAGCCTAAGATAACCAGATTTCCCTCATTCATTAAGGATAGTATCTCCGCCGTTGATGTTAAAATTCGCGGTGTAATCCCATACTTTATGGAAATCTTAAAGAGATCTTCAATCCATGCGGATCTTGGAAATGGGTATCTTACCAAGTATAACCTATGCCCATATTGGGAGAATTCTCTTATGATACCCTCTATATCCTTATCCGAACTCAAAGCCAATATCACATTCATATTCCTTTCAGGAAAAGTTTCTTTTAAACTTATCAGAAACTCCCTCACCGATAGGGTATTGTGCGATCCATCCAAGATTATAAGGGGATTCTCGGAGAGTATATGAAATCTTCCGGGGATGTATATATTTGAAAAATCCGGATTCTCTATTCCAAGGAGCCTCAAAGTTTTATAAGCCAACGCCAAATTTTCCGCTTGGAACTTTCCCTTTAATGGTGCCGAGATCTCATTACCTTCCACCTCTATACTCAAACCGAACTTGTCGTTTCTCAGAACTTTCCAATCAACTATATGAATATCCGCCCCGAACATTTTGACCCTCCTCTCTATGATGTCCATCACTTTTTTATTGTTTATCGTTGTGATTACGGGAGTTTTTCCTTTTATGACCGCGGATTTCTCGTAGGCTATATTCTCAATGGACTTACCAAGTATATGAGTGTGATCATAGTCAATCCTCGTTATCACTATCACCTTCTGATTCAGTACATTCGTTGCATCCAACCTTCCACCTAAGCCAGCCTCAAACACATTAAAATCCGTATTTTTTTTAAGAAAGTATAGCATGGCCGATGCCGTAAGGACTTCAAAGTATGTTTGGAATCCTCTTCTATCGGTTTTTTTTAATATCTTCCCCGCTATCTCCTCCAATTCGGATTCCTTTATGGCTTCGTTGTTTATTTTTATCCTTTCAAGAGGAGAAACCAGATGGGGAGATGTAAATAGGCCGACATTGAATCCTGCATTGGTTAAAGATTGAGATATTATATTGGCCGTTGAACCCTTACCCTTTGTTCCAACTATGTGTATAACATTTTTTAGTTTCCTGTGGGGATTCCCTATGCTTTCAAGGAGCTCATAAAAATTGAGTAAATTCTTCGTAAATCCCCCCTTTCTTTCGTAGTTTATAAGCTTGTTCAGTCTATAAATTATACTCACTCGTTCCGTGTATGATAAACCTGAAAAAGTATATTGGGGTTAGTGAAAACCAAGTTGTAATAGATTACGCCCCTTAAAAATTTTTCCCCCTTATAATATCTTCTTCAAGCGGGAGTAGCTCAGCGGTAGAGCACCTGCTTGCCATGCAGGGGGTCGCGGGTTCAAATCCCGTCTCCCGCTCTTTTTTTAAATGAAAGTAGGTTTGGTTCTCGGTGGAGGTGGTTCAAGGGGGTTTGCTCACATAGGAGTAATAAAGTACTTAACGGAGGTTGATTTTAAGCCGGATATTATCGTGGGTTGCAGTATGGGCGCCATAATAGGAGGGGTTTATGCTGCGGGATACTCCGCTAAGCTTATAGAGGATGTTGCAAGGGAAATAGCGTTGGATCCTTCTAAGGAATTTCTATCGCCCAGCTTTTCATTAACGGAGCTTTACGATTCTGTTAAATTTGAAAAACTCCTAAGAAGACTCGTAGGAAAGATAAAGATAGAAGAGCTACCTATTAAATTCGCCGCTAACGCCTACGATATTATATCTCAAAAGGAAGTTATACTTGATAGAGGGAGCCTATTTTCGGCCCTGAGAGCGTCAGCCAGCCTCCCCGGTGTATATGAATCTATACACTTTCCAAAGGAAAATCTAACATTGATGGATGGAGGCGTTGTTAATCCTGTGCCCGTAAATATAGCGAGGAGGATAGGGGCGAATTTTGTCATAGCCGTAAATGTCCTTGAAAGATTTCCCAAAGGTAATATAAACATCGGACTTCCATATTTTCATAGGAAAAGAGGAATATTGCAGTTCATAGGTAGAACCTTTGCCTTCAAGAGGGAGAATGTCCTTCATGGTCTAATATCTTGGTTTATGGCTTCCCAGGGTGCATTGGTCAATTATTCATTGGAAACCTATAAACCTGAGGTTTTGATAGAGCCCGAACTCAAAGGAATATCAACCATTCTTGATTTTACGAAATTTGATGAAGTGGTGAGGGCCGGATACATGGCCGCAAAAGAATCATTAAAGGATGTTATAATAAGTCTCAAAAAATGATAATCGTCAAAAACTTATATAAAAGGTTTGGAAAGAATGAGGTTTTAAAAGGTGTAAGCTTCCAAATAGATGATGGTGAAACCGTTGTTATAGTAGGTAAAAGTGGCGTTGGAAAGTCAGTTATGATAAAGTGCATAGTGGGTTTGCTGGATATAGATCAAGGGGAGATATGGATTGATGATGTTAGAATTGATAAGGCAAAGGAGAAGGAGATAAACTCTTTAAGGAAGAGATTCGGTTATGTATTTCAACATTCGGCGCTTTTTGATTGGATGACGGTTTTAGAAAATGTTATGCTCCCCTTGGTTGAAGTGGGCATAAACAGGAAGCTAGCCGCTGAGAAGGCCATTTATGCTTTGGAAAGCGTAGGTCTTAAAGATGTTGAGAACAAATATCCTTCCGAACTATCTGGGGGTATGAGGAAAAGGGTGGGCATAGCCAGAGCTATAGTTTCGGATCCCGACTATCTATTCTACGATGAGCCTACAAGTGGTCTAGATCCTTACACTTCAAGACTCATATATGATTTAATGCAAGAGCTGAACGAAAAGCTGATATGCACAACTCTTATAATAACCCATGATATTGAGCTTGTTAAAAGGTTTGGGGATAGGGTTATGTATCTTGAAGATGGAAGGATAGCCTTTGATGGGAGATTTGAGGATGCGAAAAATTCACATGGGTTTTCCGAATTTATTGGAAATTATATGCACTATGTTGAGGGAAGATGATGGTTTTCCAAGTGTCTTGGCGTTCTTTTGCAACTCTTTTAACAGATTCGGATCTTTCAGTATAGATTTTAAGTGATTCAACGCACTCTCCGGCGTCTGGGCGTTTATCCCCGCCTTATATTTCTCTATAACTTTTGCGTTTCCTTCTTCCTGACCGGGCATACTTCTTATGAATATCATAGGCAAACCTACCGCCAAACTCTCAGCAACTGAAACACCTCCAGCTTTCGTTATGAATATATCGGATGCGCACATGATAATCGGGACGAAATCTACGAAAGGATAAACTATACCTTTCAAACCTATCTCCTGCAATAAACGGTTATACTTTTCATAAGCCTCCCTTTTTTTACCTGCGAGTATAACCACAAACACATCCTCCCCTTTCAACCCCCTTACTATGGGTTCGATGGGTACGGAATCGTATGATCCTGCTGATAGAAGGATTATTTTATCGTTTGGAGGGTATTTCAAATGTTTCCTGGCGTAGATTTTATCTATAGGCTTCCAAAAATCCCTTCTCAAAGGTATTCCGGTTATAAATATATTATCTTCATCAACCCCATACCTTTTCAGATCGTCGCTCGTGTCTTTTATTCCCACAAAGTATCCATCCGTACCCTCCCACACCCATAAGGGATGGGCAACCAGATCGGTAATAACGGTGAAAACTCCCATATCGGGTCTCTTAGTTTTGTATATAAGCGCTATGAGGCTGGTTAAGAAATGTGTGCTTATTATAACATCCGGCTCAAACTCCCTCAAAGGTTCCATAAATTTATCCTTGAATACGAATCTATACAACATCCTTGCGGGTTTTGAGGATGGTATTGGGTTGTAATAAAACATTCTCCACGCCAAATGTCCCCTTCTCATCATAAGCTCAAACGCCCAGGAGGATACCTTTTCAATTAGACCACCCGCTTTTACGACATCAAGTGAAAGAAACCGATGCCCCAAGTGATTTAAAGCATCAGCTATTCCCTTCGCTGCTATTACATGCCCGCTCCCGTACTCCGCCGTCAGAACGAACACTTTCATCCTTACCGAATAAAGATTTCGCCAATATACCGATTATTCCTAAGGAAACAAATGTGTCCGCTATGTTAAATGTCGGCCATCTAAGGTTTCCTATCCCAACATCTATGAAATCAACGACAGCGCCGTTTAATATCCTATCGGTTATGTTTCCTATCGCTCCACCGAGTATGAAGGCGTACATCAGTCTTATCCAACCATCCTTCTCTACGAACATAAGTCCCAACACCACTACGGCCAAGATGGTTGATACTAAGGCATAAGGGAAGTTTTCACCGAGGGATATACCGAAAGCCGTGTTGGGATTTAGAACCAATGTGATACGCAAAAAATCTCCAATTACATTGACGGGCTTCCCATAGATGAAATTGCTTAGGATAACATGCTTTACGGCGATATCAAACAAACCCACCAGAAGCGATATTATAAGCAGGTATAGGAATCCCTTTATCTTAGAAAAAGAAATCCTCATCCTCATCTTCCATAGGATAGTTCAGCAGCTCTTCGACATCTATGATTCTCCTACGGGTTAAGGCATAGGTTATTCTATTCAGGAAATCTTCCGCCTCAGTGTATGTCGGAAAGTTTTCCACTAAGGCTGTGGGAGATCCGAATATATTCACATAGACCGAATATGTGCCGTTCTCTTCCTTATTTATCCAGAACTCATGAACCCTATCCATCCTTATCAGCCTATCCCTGAGTTTTAACCATTTGTGTTTCATTTCGCCTTTTGCAGCTCCTTTTTCCTCTCTTCTATGATCTTCTCCGCTATGTTCTTCGGAACTTCCGCATAGTGATCAAAGAACATAACGAAATACGCCCTTCCCTGTGTTATGGATCTCAGATCGCTGGCGTAGGCCATGAGTTCGGCTAAGGGTACCAAAGCGGTTATCAGTTTGGCATTTCCTCTATCCTCTATTGACTTTATGTGTCCCCTTCTTGAACCTATATCACCTATAACATCACCAAGATATTCCTCGGGTGTGGTAATTTCCACTCTCATAATCGGTTCAAGGAGAACAGGATTACCTCTCTTCAAGGCTTCCCACAAGGCGGTTTTTGCGGCTATTTTGAAAGCCAGTTCAGACGAATCAACCTCGTGATATGAGCCATCAACCAATTCAACCTTTATATCAACGACGGGATACCCCGCCAATATACCTTTCTGCATAGCCTCCTCAATGCCTTTTTGTACGGCGGGTATGAATTCCTTAGGTATCCTACCACCGGTTATCTTATCAACGAATGAAAATCCCCTGCCCCTTTCCAGAGGTTCCACATTTATTATTACATGTCCGTACTGTCCTCTACCACCCGTCTGCCTTATAAACTTACCCTCAACCGCATTTACGGGTTTCTTGATCGTTTCCCTGTACGCGACTCTCGGCGGGCTAACCTCCACATTGAGATTGAAGTTCCTCTTCAATATATCCACCTTTATCTCCAAATGAAGCTCACCCATCCCCGCTATTATGGTTTCATCCGTCTCGTTATCCACCCAGAACTTAAAGCTCGGATCCTCCTCGGCCAACTTTGCTAAAGCCTTTGATAGTTTATCCTCATCGGCCTTGTTTGCCCCTTTTATAGCCTGAGATATAACAGGTTCGGGAACTTCAAGGCTTTCAAGTATTATGGGATGTTCCTCATCGCACAAAGTGTTGCCGGTTATAGTTTCCTTCAATCCTATTACCGCCCCTATATCGCCGGCTCTCAACTCCTCAACATCCTCCTGAATGTTGGCATGCATCCTAACGATCCTTGATATCCTTTCCTTCTTACCCTTATTGATATTATACACATAGCTCCCGGACCTTAAAACCCCAGAATACACCCTAACATAAACCAACTTTCCTATATAACGATCCATCTGAACCTTGAAGGCTAACGCCGCCAGAGGTTCGTTGTCAAGAGGTTTCCTTTCAACATCCTTTCCATCGGGAGATTTACCGTATATTGATCCCCTATCAATTGGTGAGGGTAAATAATCTATAACGGCATCCAATAAGGGTTGGACGCCCTTGTTCCTGTAAGCGGAACCACAGAACACGGGGACGGCTTTGAAGGCCAAAGTCACCCTCCTTATGGCTTTCTTTAATTCTTCGTTGCTTATAGGTTTCTCTTCAAGGTATTTCTCCAAGATCTCCTCATCCACCTCGGCCAATCTCTCTATAAGCACATTCCTCCAAAACTCACATTCATCTTTCAGCTCATCCCTTATATCCCGGTACTCATACTTCGCTCCCAAGGTCTCATCAAGCCAAACTATCTCTTTCATTTCAACCAAATCCACCACCCCTTCAAACGAGGATTCCGAGCCTATGGGATACTGCATTGGAAGGGGTAATGTTCCGAGTTTCTTCTCCATGGATTCTATGGACTTGAAATAGTCCGCCCCAACCTTATCCATCTTATTTACGAATGCGATTCTCGGCACTTTGTATTTCTCAGCCTGCCTCCAAACCGTTTCACTTTGAGGTTCCACACCATGCGAAGCATCCAGGATGAATATGGCTCCGTCAAGTACCCTCAAAGCCCTCTCAACCTCCACCGTAAAATCCACATGCCCCGGGGTGTCTATGATGTTTATCTGATGACCTTTCCAGAAACAGGTTGTGGATGCGGATGTTATAGTTATGCCTCTCTCCCTTTCCTGCTCCATCCAATCCATGGTAGCCTCACCTTCATGGACCTCGCCTATCTTATGTTTTCTACCTGTGTAATAAAGTATCCTCTCGGTTGTCGTGGTTTTTCCCGCATCAATATGCGCTATTATACCTATATTTCTAACCTTATTTATATCGTATTTCACCTCCGCAACCTCCTTTGTAAGCGAGAATTATACTGATGAAAAATTTCCTGAGGGAAAATATTTGCTCACCTTTATAATACCCCTTTATGGGTAAAATCACCAATATTATGATTTATGGATATGTTCCGAAGGAATACGGAGGGAAGATCACGGGAGGCATAGCAACGTACATAGGTAATCTTATCAGAGTCCTAACTGAGAGAGGTATAAATGTCGGTGTGATAGCCGAAAATGTTAGTTTTTTCAAAAGAAGTTTCCATAAGATTCGTATATATGGTCCTCCCAATAAATATTGGTTTTGGAGAGAAATATTATACTCTAAGACTTTTCAGCCGAACAGCCGCTGGTTATGGAATTCAAGAATGGGTTTGATTTTTAAAGATTTCCCCTCGGACATATTTTATTCTCATATACCTCATTCTCCCGCGAACTTTGTGGAAAACTTAAAGGATAAAAAGTTCATAGTTATGTTCCATTCTCTTCATGCTTATGAGTTTGAAAAGGACGAGATTTTGAAGGAGAGGTATTTTAGGAATATGGAAATGAGCTTTAAGAAAGCGGATGCCGTTATATATCCTTCCAATAAGTTAAAAGAAAAGGTGGAAAGCTTATTTGGAAAACATCTGAGATCTTTTGTGATACATCCGTTGGTAAAGGTACCAGAATTTAACTATACCAAAGAGCAGAGTAGAAGATACTTGGGTATAGATGAGGATTTAAGGGTCGTCGGATTCGCCGGTATCTTTACGGGTAGAAAGGGAGAGGATATACTTATAAGATCTTCTGCGGGTAGGGATTGGTTGATTCTCTTTGCGGGTTCCGGTCCCAACCTTAAAGATGCTGTAAGTATATGCAAAGATATGAATGTAAAGGCCGTGTTCTTAGGAGATGTACATGGGGATAAACTCTGGCATTTTTATAACGCTATAGACATATTCGTTCTTCCTTCAAGAAGCGAGACTTTTGGTATATCCGTAGTTGAAGCTATGATGTTTGGGAAGACGGTTGTTGTTTCAAAAGAGGTACCTGAGGAGGTCGCTCCTGAGGGGATAGCCATAAGGGTTGGGTTGAACAGCGATGAACTCTCAGAAGCCATAGATGAAGCCTTCAGAAATCCTTTGGACCCTGAATCTATAAGAAAGTTCGCCGCGAAATTTTCCGATGAAGAAAAATTTGCCAAAACTCATATTGAGGTTTTCACAGGTGCTTGAATATGAAATGGGCATTCTTTATTATATCGCTATTAACCGCATTAGCGCAGGTTTTAAAATCCGTTGAACTTGGGCCTTTAAGTGTAAGAGGGAGACTTTATTCGTTATTATTTATGGTTTTCTTTCTACAAGCGGTATATTCCTTAACGGAGTACGATGCGCTCTTACTCATATCAAGGATTCTGGTAAGTGTCGCTGTGTTGCAATATGTTTCACCTTACATAACAGCAGGATTGAAAACTTTTCCACACAATAAATGGATCGGCTGGTCGCTGTTGTCGTTGATCTTTCTCATTATACCCATAATTCTATTATTGCGGTTTGAAGTCTTTTCAATGGTGCATTTCATAATAGTATTAGCCGATGCGCTCACCGTCATATCGGGTTTCTGGGCGGCTTTCGCTTTCGCCGGTAGCGAGATTGGAAAGAGGTGGATAGCAGGTTCAATAGTCATATCCTTACTGATAATAGGCGATACGATCCTATTCATCCATAGATTCTGGGGATATATCGTCCTTTCCATGATGTCCATCGTTATGGCACTTATAGCGCTAAGACGAGGTTGAAGCGACTTTATAATTTCCGAAATGTCCAAGGATATTTTACAAGTCTTTCTGGATTTTAAGGAAGATATAGATTTAAATGTTTTAGAAAGATCCTTTAAGGAGCATATAAGTGAAGAAACGCTAAGGACATTGCTCAACGCATGTGTCATACTCGGAAGATTTAATCGGGTCATTCGTTATATCAAGATATTCAAAAAACATAAGGGTTATATTCCTACATGTGCCTACGAAATGCTTGCGGCGAGTTATATAAAGTCTCTCAATCTTAAAGGATTTAAAAAGGTTCTATCTTATGTGTCCAACGATATAAAGCTGGCCTATCTGGTAAATTTAGGATTTACAAAAGAAGCCAAGAAGGTATTGAAAGTTTCAGATTTGAAAGGTTTTGAAAAGGAAATAATAGATTTAAATATTCGTCTCCTAAATGGGGAGAAGGTTGATTATGAGGAATTCTCAAAATTTAAGGATGTACCCAAGTTGTACGCTCTATTGTCCGAGATGTTGAGAGGTTTCTATCTGTTGGGTGAAGGGAATGTGGAGGAAAGTATAAATATATACGAGAGAGCCACATCGTTATTTCTGGAAAAGGGGATATTACCATTGGGATTACAATCCGCGATGATTTTATACATTTTAAGGAGGGATCTAATGGGTCTGGAGCAGATCAAGGTTCTTAGCGAATCAACGGGAGATAGATTGAATTATTTAAAAGCGCTGATCTATCAAAGTATGATAAGAAAGGACTTCATAAACACGCTCAAAATATACCGGAGAACCATAGAAAATGTGCCAGTATTAAGGTCGGTATATTATACCATCATCGGCAATGATACTCCTCCTTTAAGAGGGTTGTACCATCAATCTTATTATTTGATGCTGGTTTCATCGGGAGGATATTGGCTCAGGTTCAGCGATCTGGAAGTGTTCAAAGGCAGTAAAAAATTCAGGTTTCCGCGAATGGAGAAGTCTAAAATCATCCTAGCCTTAATGAAAATCGGTTCAAGGAAAGCCGTTATAGATAACGCTAAGTTTATTTTCCCGACATCAAGGGATCCAAGAAGAAGATGTTATGAGTATATGTCCCGCTTGGAGAACTTGGGACTCGCGTACTGTAAAACCGACTTAAAGGTGAGCGTGGAAAGGGGAAACTTTTTAAAAAATAAACCGGAGTTGAGAGAATTGTTCATCAGATACCTCAAATGATTTGCCACGGGTCTTGGCAACCAGGTTACAAATCAGCATGTTTCAGGAATAGGATTACTAACGCTATGAAAGGGATCAAAGGTTATATAAAAATCTGCTGGGGGATTATGGTAATTTGTTTCTTTGCTCTATATCCAAAGGTATCAACCGCACAGAGTTGTGGATTCCAGACGACTTGCGTTCCACCTTCTGACTGGGCCAACGCTTCTTGGCAGATGTTCTATGGAACACAGAAGCATACGGGAAGGCAAGCGATGAGGGGGAATTTTTCGGTAGGAATATATGGGAAATGGGGTACCGGTTTCCCAAACTATGTAACCTCACAACCGGCTGTTGGAGATATAAACAACGATGGGAATATTGAAGTTGTGGTAGGAGATAGAACAGGGAAAGTATATGCTCTTAGAGGCACAAATGGAGCTGTTCTTTGGTCACGTTCAATTGGTTCTCTCTCTTCTGGAGGTGTTTCATCTTCTCCATTAATAGCCGATATAAATGGAGACGGTAATATTGAGGTTGTGATAGGGAGCAATAATGGTAGATTATATGCTTTACGGGGAACCAACGGATCCGTATTGTGGTTTTATAGTGCAGGTAGCGCAGTAGCATCTTCTCCTGCTGTGGGCGATATAGATCTTGATGGGAATGTAGAAGTTGTTGTAGGAAGCTCTGATGGTAATGTGTACGCCTTACGAGGAACGGATGGTTCTTTAATTTGGTCTTTCACGACGGGAAATGGAGTATATTCCTCACCCGCGATAGGAGACATAAATAGCGATGGAAATATTGAAATCGTAATAGGTAGTAAAGACAATAACGTTTATGCTTTAAGAGGAACAAATGGAACCCTCATTTGGAGTTTCACTACTGGCTCCGATGTTGATGTTTCTCCGACTATAGAAGATATAAATAACGATGGAAATGTTGAGGTGGTTATAGGAAGTTTAGATTGGAGAATTTACGCTTTGAGAGGAACAGATGGAAGTCTTATATGGTCTTATATGACAGGTGGTGATATTGGAACTTCAATAGCGGTAGCGGATATAAATAGTGATGGTGCAAAGGAAATTATGACTGTAAGTAGAGATGGATATTTGTATGTATTGAGAGGGAGCGATGGCTCTCTTGTGTGGAGGTTTAGTGGAGTTGGATATTGGTATGGGAATTACCCTGATGTAGTTACGGCCGAACTCCATCCATCACCCGGTCTTGAAATAGTTACACATGAGGGTTTCGGATACGATATATATTTAATTTCTTCTAGTGGTTCAAGACTTTGGTCTGGGGTTTCTCCAAGAGGTGTTATGGGTGTTAATATAAGCGATGTAGACGGTGATGGATGCGCAGAAATCGTTCTAGTTGGTAAAAGTTGGGTCAGAGTAATAGACGCGACTTCCAACGAAGGTGGATGTGGTGTTCTTGGTGCAGATGACGAGTTATCAGTGGGCGAAAATGCGGAAATAACACCGAAAACGGAAGTGAAAGTTTATGATGTTTCAGGTAAGGTGGTTTATCAGGGTTTGTTTGAGGAGTTTGAAGGTGAAAAGGGTATTTATTTTGCGGAGAGTAAGGGGAAGGTGAGAAAAGTGATTGTGCGTTAATAAAGTTTTTCAACATTAAAATATATAGATTATGAAAGGGAAAATAGTAGCAATAAAGCGCGTTTTGGAGGTAAAAGTCTATGGAATATTTGTGTGCTTAACGCTATATATTCCGATTCTTCTACCCGATTTTTCAAATGCTCAGAGCTGTGGGTTTCAAACCACCTGCCTTCCACCTTCAGACTGGGCATTGGGTTCCTGGCAGATGTTTAACGGTTCGCAGAATCATACTGGAAGACAAAGAATGAAGGGGAACTTTACATCGGGAAGATATATTAAATGGACTTATACAACAACCGGTAATGTAACCGGTTCTCCTGCCATAGGGGATATCAACAATGATGGAAACATTGAAGTTGTTGTGGGTTGTGTTAATTGCGATAGTATTTATAATGGCAAGGTGTATGCTTTAAGGGGTACAAATGGTTCCCTTTTATGGTCTTACCAACTAGGTTATTCTCCTGTAAGGTCTTCCCCCGCAATAGGGGATATAAACAATGATAGTTTAATTGAAGTAGTTGTGGGTATTGGTGATAATTCCACTCATTATGGCAGGGTGGATGCCATAAGGGGTACAAATGGTACTATGTTATGGACTTTCTTAACTAATGGCGAGGTATTGTCTTCACCTGCGATAGGAGATATAAACTGGGACGGTAATATTGAAGTAGTTGTAGGTGGAGGATACATTGATTTGATGGGTAGAAATACGGATAGCACTGTTTATGTATTGAGGGGTACAAATGGTTCTGTATTGTGGTATTACTTGACGCAAGGTGGGGTATTTTCCTCTCCTGCCATAGGAGATTTAAACAACGGAGGGTTTTTGGAGGTGGTCGTGGGTACCATGAATATGGATTGGAATGTTTATGCTTTGTGGTGGGGTATTAAGCTATGGTCTTTTACCCCAAGCGATTGGGTGTTATCTTCCCCTGCGATAGGGGATATAAACGGAGATGGAAAAGTTGAAGTAGTGGTAGGAAGCAGGGATGGAAAGGTTTATGCACTTAGGGGTACGAATGGTGCACTGTTATGGTTCTATCAAACGGGTGGCGATATATCTTCCTCTCCGACGATAGGAGATATAAACAATGATGGGAATGTTGAGGTTATTGTGGGTAGTATGGATGGATATGTCTATGCCCTTAAAGGGACGGATGGCTCCCTTTTATGGTCTTATTATGTTGGTAGCCCTTATATATGGATGAATGATGTGGTTTTAGCGGATATTGACCCAAGTTCTGGAATGGAGGTTATAACCCATGGGGACTCTTCCATCTATGTTTTATCCTCATATGGAACGCTTTTGTGGCAAGTGAGACCTGGTAATTTTTTGAACTCTATAAGTGTGGGGGATATAGATGGTGATGGGTGTGTAGAGATAGTTGCTGTGGGAGGAGGAACCCATCAGGTAGCCGCCATAGACGCGACTTCAAATGAAGGCGGATGCGGTTTGATAGATGTTTATGAGAGTGTTGAGATAACACCGAATACGAATGTAAAGGTTTATGATGTTTCTGGTAGGGTCATTTATCAAGGTCCATTTGAAGGGTTTAAGAGAATAAAAGGTGTTTATTTTGTTAAGGGGAACGGAAAGGTGAAAAAGGTTGTCGTGTATAAATAGTAAAGACTATGTTGCCAAACACCTTGGCAACCAATCTGCATGCGAAATTGAAACATATTTAGAATATCTTTATCATGATGACCTTAGCTGTACTATCAATAACCTTTGGCATCAGGTACGATGCTGGGGTTAATGATACCCTTGATGGGAGATGGATAATATCAACGAGCGATGGTGGATATGCAGTGGTGGGAACCTGGATATCCTCCGGTCAGCACGATATATTCCTTTTAAAAACAGACGCTTATGGGAACATACAGTGGGTAAAGACTTACGGTGGTCCGAATAAAGATTGGGGCGATTTCGTATATCAAACATCCGACGGAGGTTATGTTATCGGAGGATCAACCCGCAGTTGGGGAGCAGGACAGTGGGATATATTCATCATAAAAACTGACGCTTCTGGTAATGTCCAGTGGGCGAGGGCATTCGGAGGCCCGAATGGGGATTGCGTCACTTGTTTTTCCAGAACGAGAGTTGAATTCGCGAGATCGGTGGTTGAACTATCCAGTGGAGGTTATCTCGTGAATGGAGTCGTTGATGAACCTTTCCCGGTTACTACATTTTACTACGGCATATTCACTATGAGGCTTGATGCTTCGGGAAACCTTGTTAGCTTTCGCACCATAGAAAAAGGTTCATATGCAGGGTACGGTTTTCCAAGAGTCCTTCATAGATTACCCGACGGTAATTACATCTTTTGCGCTCTGGTTTATTGGAACGACACACACTGGTGGGATGGACTTATATATAAGGTTGATCCTTCTGGAAATCTCATCTGGGCAAAAAGATATTATTCAAATCCTTACAGGAGGGAAGGTTTCTATGCCTGCACACCTTCATCCGATGGAGGTGTGATTCTTACGGGTAGCAGTGAAACTTGGCAAGGCTTCGTCATGAAAACCAACTCCTCCGGTTTCGTTGATTGGTTTAGATCCTTCGGTTCAACTTTCGTAGGTGATAGGTTGGTTCAACACAATGTCCTAACGGATTTCTGGGTAAGCGGTAGCTATTCGGGACAGGAGTACCTGATGAGGATGGATATAACCGGAAATGTTCTATGGATGAGAACATTCATCGGTTTTGGTAGAAGGGTGGCCATGCAACTCGTGGGTAGCGATGGTATAGTTTCTTTAATAAACACGGGTGCAAACAGTATATTTATATTGAAAACCGATACTGCGGGGAACATACATACCAGCTGCGCGGCTAGTAGCCTATCACCTTTAACCACCGTATATACCCCCAATGTCGCTTCCCCTTCCATGGTGATGTACTCCAATACACCTACACAAACGAATGTAAGTTTAACCGCCGTTTCGCGGAGTTTAACCAAGGTTGAACTGTGTCCGCTTGGATACGATGAGGGACTTAAAGTTTCAGAAGAGTACAAATCCTTTGAAGAGGTGATGGATATATACACCGTGGAAGGGAAGAGGGTCAATAGGATGAAAAAGGGTATATACTTTGTTAAAACTCCATCGGGTTGGAAGAAGGTCATAAGGAGGTAGATATGATTTGGATAGCATCCGCCTGGCCCGTTATATGGAATGAGTATAGGGATCAATATACGATGGATGTTGAGGTTAATAGGGATGGGTTGGTTGGAGCGATAGGAGTTATATGGAATGATACTATATTCGGCTCCCGTTTCGGCATATATTCCCCAAGCGGATCCCTTATATGCGAAAGGTTATTTTTATACGGTTATGATGTCTGGTTTTATAGAGTAATAACGGATACCTTCGGAAACTTCTACTTGGTGGGTTTCATTTCAGACACATCGTTAAGCGATAAGGGGTTCGTTCTAAAAATATCCCAGACTTGCGATTCCCTCACCTCCTATTCCCACCCCGTCTCCCCATCCTACTTTAAAGATGCCTATGTTTTCAATGACACGCTTTATATCTCCGGATACGAATACGCAGGTACGAGATACCATGCGACACTTTACAAGATGCCCATAAGCCTATCAACCATATCCTATATAAAACAAGACTCCTCAGGGCAAAACTCTTACTATATGTCTCTATCCTTGGACTCAGCGGGAAACATTTACGCTGTTCTTGAATATCATGATAGTACAGGTTGGATATGGGAAACGCAAAAAATTTCAGATTCAGGAAATGTTATATGGAGTAATCCATCCGGCTCGGGAAGTTCTACGAACAATCAAGGATACGATATATTTACTCAATCCAACGGAAATTCATATACGGTGGGATACTATTGGAGTAGTCATTTCAACTGGTGGATTGAAAAATGGTCATCATCGGGTGCAAGATGGTGGTTTCAGCAGTACGGTTTGAACGGTGTATCCGATATGACGAGGGAGATAGGTTTTGA
Source organism: Caldifarciminota bacterium (assembly GCA_015492295.1). Classification (GTDB taxonomy): domain Bacteria; phylum Hydrothermota; class Hydrothermia; order LBFQ01; family LBFQ01; genus Caldipriscus. The sequence continues at coordinate 24,290 of WGFI01000059.1, read as the reverse complement.
TGGACGAGATATATGGGTTATAGGTTGGTTTGATGATGCTCCCTACACTTGGAGGCTCAGACTTGATAAGCGTGATACGATTGGAGGAAATGTCCTGTGCTATTATCATTTGGGCTCAAACTGGAATCCAAGGTTCAGTCAAGGTAGCGGTTTGGCTATTGATCGGTACGGTTTCGTCTATATCGCGGGATTCTTCCATACTCTGAGTGCCCAGAAGTATATGGGTCTTATAAGGAAATTTGATAATAGCTGCACACCGGTGGGCGCGTTTGAGTATGCCCATTCCGAGGATGAAATCCCCGTAGGTATATGGGATGTTTCGGGTAGATATGTTGGAAAGGACACTTTGAGAAGGGGTGTGTATTTCAAAGTCTATCGCGGAGGAAAGATTTTAAAGATTATAAGGAGGTGAAAGTTATGGTATTCATCATAAGTCTATGCGTACCCATTGATACTTCATTTAGGCCAGCATATATACCCACATGCGCAACAGGTTGCAATTATTGTGGGGGATTTCTACCATTCTATGCCAACTTTTCGGCAAGGTATTATGGGGGTGTATGGAGGATAAAGGAGGGAAGCGGGATAGATGGTAGATGTTCAAACGGAGAGTCTGGGTCATTCGCGGTTAAAATAGGCATTTATAAAAAGATATTCCTGTCCGCAGGAGATACTTTACACTTTGATATAAAGTTCAGATCCCACTCGCTTATGGAAGAGTACATGTCCATGCTGAACATCCTAATACTTGATCCTAAGGTTTTAAATCAAGATACCTTGCTCCTCTCCGATGTTAATAGGATTTCAATTGGAGCGAGTTATAGGAACTTGGGTTGGAAAACCAACTCCTTACATCATCTCATAGGTTGGATTTCACCCTCCGATTCATCCTACTCCTTTAATTTACCCGTATCCGTTTCTTTTAACGGTGCATCCTCTCTGATAAACGATACGGTTGCTATATTCATAGGGGTATCGGATGGATGGTTTGAGAATTGGCAACAGACCCTTGAAATAAAAGGCTGCTATGAGATAAGATAGATAAATCTTTTACGGGTAAATCTTCCCCTTAATGAAACTTATCGGGTTAAAAGTTTCGGAGATATGAAGTTGATGTCGGTTATCCTTTAAAGCTTTCAGATTCTCTTTTATATCCTCGGGAAGGAGGAATTCTTCATTTTTATACCTATCCAATATATCTTGAACGGTATGAGTGTAGGTTTTCCCAGTTTTAAACTCCTCGCTTTCAAGAAGGTATATTAGGAAATGCTGGTTGGTTTTTGGGCCTATGAGTAGAGTTTCTTCAAGGGCATATACGAGTTTCCTTCTCGCCTGCTCCCTATCAACCCCATAAGATATTATCTTTGCTATCATAGGGTCAAACAAAGGTGAGACTTCCGTCCCCTCAACCACACCTGTATCTATCCTGATACCTTGAATATGGGGAAATTCCAAAACTTCAATCCTTCCTGACGATGGAAGGAAGTTCTCCTCCGGGTCTTCCGCGTACAATCTGGCTTCTATTGAGTGCCCAAATCTGTTTATATCATCCAAATTTAATTTTTCACCATTTGCAACCTCTATCTGTAATCTGACTATATCCAAACCTGTGGTCATTTCGGTTATGGGATGCTCAACCTGTAATCTCGCATTTACTTCAAGAAAATATACCTCACCATCATCCGAAACTATGAACTCACATGTTCCCGCACTTTCATAAGATACCCCTTTGGCTATTTTTAAAGCGTATTCAAACAGCTTCTTTCTGATCTCTTCATCTATCCCGGGTGAAGGTGTCTCCTCAATTATCTTCTGATGCCTTCTTTGCAAGGAGCATTCCCTTTCACCCAAAACATAAACATTCCCATACTTATCCCCTATCACCTGAACCTCAACATGCCTCGCAGGAAAAACATACTTTTCAACTATGAGGGTTCTATCTCCGAATGCGTTTAGAGCCTCCCTTTGTGCGGATAGTATGTTCTCATCAATGTTAGTCTCATCCTCAATGAGCTTCATACCCTTCCCACCTCCGCCAGCTACGGCTTTAAGGAGGGCAGGAAAGCCTATTCTTCTTATTCCTTCCTTTAAGAACTCTATATCGTCCGATGGAGGAAGTCCTGGAACCGTTGGAACCCCAACTTGATCCGCTATCTTCTTGGCTTTCGCCTTATCCCCAACCATCTCCATTGAATGGGGTCTCGGTCCTATGAACTCCATGCCTGCATCAAGAATCGCCTTTGCAAATTTAGGATTTTCGGCTAGGAAACCGTATCCCGGATGAACGGCATCACAGCCGGAATCCAGAGCGACCTTAACTATACCTTCAATATCAAGATAGCTATCAACCTTGTAGGATTCATCCATAGTATAAACGAATGGCCAACTTTCGTCCGCCTCTACGAAGATACCAACGGTTTTTATACCCATATCCTTTAATGTTCTCGCGATGCGTATCGCTATTTCACCCCTATTTGCTATCAGAACCTTCCTTATCATAAACTTCCCTCATATCGTAATATGTAGCTTTATATCCTTTTACAAATTTCTCAGGAGATTTTAGAATTTCATTCAGCTTTTCCTCGGTTAGTTCTATAACAGGCTCACCATTTATAAGTGCGGCCGGCGCCTTATCGCAAAGACCGATACACTCCACCTCCTCATAGGTGAATTCCTCATTCCCCTCTTTAAGATTTTCTCTTAGAAACTTCAACAGTTTATACGCTCCTTCCTGCATACAGGTAAGATTCGTACATAGATGTATATGGTACTTTCCCGGCGGTTCTTTATGGAACATGTGATAGAATGAGGCAACGCTCATTATCTGATCCTCCGAATAACCCAAGGTTTCCTTTATGAGATTTATACCTTCTGGATGCAACCATCCATATTCGGTTTGAACTTCATGCAACGCTGCTATCAGAGCGGTATCCCCCTTTGGAAACATTTTCTTAACGAATTCTATTCTGTCTTTGAGGTTTGCCATAATGGTGGATATTTTACGGTGGAAGGGTTTATTCCCCCGATGTATCCTTATCGGCGTTAGGGGATGGAGATAACCAAAGTTCAATAATTCCTTCTCTCGGTGATTTTCTTCTGGATACTAGAACTTCTCTCATTTCCCTATATCCACCACTCTTTGCACCACGACCTTTCAAATATTCCTTAATTTCATCATCCTTAGCAAGGTCCAAAGGTGTGTAGCCATTATTATCCTTAGCATTGACATCGGCACCCTTCTTAATCAAAAAATCCACGATATCTATGTAGTTTCTCAATGCAGCCCAATGCAACGGCGTTTTACCCTTGTTATCCTTAGCATTGACATTCACACCTTCTCCAATCAGATACTCCACAACAGCCAAATGTCTTTTTTCTACAGCCAAATGCAAAGGCGTCTTACCTTCGTTATCCTCAGCATCAACCTTGGCATCGTTTTTAATTAAACACTTCATAACATCCAAATGTCCATTTTCAGCAGCTAGATGTAAAGGAGTTCTACCTTTTTTATCCCCAACATTAACATCAGCACGATTTTTAATTAAAAACTTCACCATATCCAAGCGGTTATTCATCGCGGTCAAGTGTAAAGGTGTTTTACCCTCGTTATCCATAACATTAACATCGGCACGCTTTTCAATTAAACGCTCCACCACATCCGAATGACCATTCATCACAGCTAAGTGTAAAGGAGTTCTGCCTTTATTATCCTTGGCATTGACATCGGCTTTGCTTTCAATTAAACGCTCTACAACCTTCAAATATCCTTTTTCCGCAGTCCAGTGCAAAAGTGAGTTTTTAAAGTCGTTTGACATATAATCCAATGGCGTCTTACCCTTGTTATCCTTAGCAGTGATATTAGCACCATTTTCAATCAAAAGCTTCGCAGTATCTAAGCGACCCTTCTCAGCGGCTATATGCAAAGGCGTTTTACCTTCCCTATCCTTAGCATTGACATTGGCACCATTTTCAATTAAACTCCTTGCAACATTTAAATATCCTTTTTCCGCGGTCCAGCGTAAAAGAGAATTTTTAAAGTCGCCTGACATATAATCCAACGGCGTTTTACCTTTATTATCCTTAACATTGACACCAACATCAATGCCGGTACGGACATGCAGATTAATCAAATACTTCACAACATCCAGATGACCATTCATCGCAGCCAAGTGTAAAGGAGTTCTATCTTCGTTATCCTTTGGAAAAGTTCCCGCTTCTTTCATCAAGTGCTCCACAATCTCCAAGTGCCCTTCCTTCGCAGCTAAATGTAAAGGTGTCCTACCTTCGTTATCTTGATAGGTGAAAAGGGCATAGTCTCTCTTATTAAAACACAAACTTTTCACAACCTTAAGATCGCCTTTTTCCGCTGCTATATGCAAAGGCGTTCTACCTTTGTTATCCTTAGCATTGACATCCGCTCCATTTTCAATTAACCATAGAATATCGTCCTGGCTTCCTTCATTTATAGCCTTGTGCCATATCTCAAAATCCCAATATGAAGTGCTGGAATTTTTCATATCTCACCTCCTTGTTCTAATAAGGGATTGAAACATTCCTTTAAACTCGTATGGAATTATACACTTAAATCGGATATATCGTTGGAATGTTTTTGCAAATGAAAACCATTCGCAAATCTTGACCAAAAAGGTCAAGATTTCAATCCAAGAATAATCGCATTATGAAAAAAGTCATATGCGCCATATGCATAGTGTTGCCCGTATTCGCCTATGCGCATGTCAGAACTTTGGTTTATACATACGACACGGATCTTTTGCCATCGGGTTTTACGGAATTTGAAGTATGGACCACGTTGAGGGATGGTAGAACAGGACAGAGATACACCGCCTATGATATAAGGTTTGAGATAGAACACGCTTTTACTCCCAATCTCAGCACGGACTTCTATCTTGATTTTACGAAAGTCTTTAAAGCATCGCCTACGGACGAAAGTCATAAAACCAGTTTTAAAGGTATGGCATGGGCTTGGATATACAGGATACCACCTTTGGGCTTTTACGCTGAGCTGTACTATTATGGTTATGAAACTGAGGTTGAATTTAAACTCCTCATCTCAAAGAATTTCGGAAACCTCATGCTGGCTGCAAATATCATAACCGAGTCCGAGTTTGAATTTGAAGGTTATGATAAGGTTGAAGAGGAAGGAATATTTTCGCTAACCGGCGGATTAGTCTATACTTTCAATATCGGTTATAGAAACTTGGGATTGGGTTTGGAGTACTGGACGCACAGTGAATGGCCTAACAGATCCTTTCCTGGAACCTTCAACGATGCTGAGCATCATGCTTTATTCTTAGGCCCGGTTATACATTACTCAACGGAAAAAATCTGGGCTACTCTCGGAATATATCCTCAGATAACCAGAAATCACGATGAGCACGAGAAGTTCAACCTTAGAATGATAATAGGGTTGCCGTTATGATATTATTCATAACATATACGGTATTCGTTGATTCAGTGGAGGTTATGAAACGGTACCTGAAAGGAAAGGTGGATACGATGATGATAAAGGTTGATAAGAGGATAGAAGATTTGATAAGACGAAATGGACTTCCCTCCTTCATAAGGAAAAAACTGGCCTTTTACACCGATGGAGAAACGACTGTGCTAATAGACGATATTAAAGGAAAGCACCTTCCTATAACTTTCATGGTGGTTTTTGACAGAGAGGGTGATGTTAAAGCGGTTGAGATACTCATTTATAGGGAGGAGTACGGTTGGGAGATCAAAGATAAAAGATTTCTAAGCCAGTTTAAGGGAAGGAAAATTGACCCTAAGAGCATCAGGAACATTCCAGGTGCGACCATTTCCGTAAGGGCTATAACCTTAGGCGTGAAAAGGGCCTTACTACTTTACAATTACCTGCTTAGAAAATGAAATTGAAAGATCTGAACCCATGCATAAAGCTGAGTTTCGTTTGGTTTTACATATTCGTTCTGCTTGGATTTTTCTTTTCCTTTATTATGGTTGATTTAACGGTTAAACACTTTCCTATAACCGATTTTATAAACAGACTCGTTGATTATTACAAGGGAAATCCTGAGCAGATGATATATGGCAAAACACCGTTGCAACTCGCGGAGGTATCACATTTCCATTCGTTCATCTCCCCTCTGGTTGCTGGAATCATAAGCGTTTTCTTCTCCTACACATCTTTAAATCGCAAGGTTAAACTTCTTATCATTAATCTGACATTTATCGGCATCCTGCTATTCATACTATCCCCCTGGGCGATAAAATATCTGCCATATCCTTTCGTATTTATGAAACTCATAAGCACGGCCATGTTCCTTCCAGGGATGTTATTTATGGGTGTGGCGGTTATAAAAGAGATGTACCTATGAGTTTGCTTATATGTTTGGTGCGCGCGCAGGTCGTTATGGGGACGATTTTGGAAGTGGAGGTGTACGGCAAAGATGCGGAAGTATTCAGTGATACCGTATTCAAACTCGCCGTTTATATGGACAGCCTTTGGAGAGATTTTTGGCTCGGTTGGAAAAGTAAAGGTGAAACATTGAAAGTTGATCCCCTCACCGATAGTTTGCTCGTTCTATCTCTTTATTATAGAAAGAAAACGAAGGGAAGATTTGATCCTTTTTACAAAGGTGGGAAGGTACCAAAGAGATTAAACAGAGGTTTATGGTTTTTTCCGGATGGTACCACCTTTGACCCGGGGGGAATAGCCAAAGGCTTCGCCCTTGATATTTTCGTAAAGGTTTCAAGTGGGTATATACTTGACAGCTTTTTTATAAGCTTTGGAAGGAGTAGCATATACGGTAGGGGGACTTGGGCGCTTGTGCTACCCGATGGAAGTATAATGACTTTTAGGAATGTATTCGTTTCATTTTCAAGGACAAAAAGGGATGGCAAATGGCATATATATGATCCAAAGAGAAGATCGTACATTAAAGATGATAAATGGGATTTTGTCATAACGCTATCGGGCACGGAGGGAGATGTTCTTTCAACCTTAGAATTGATAGAGTGAGAACGTTTCAGAAAAAACCCCAATGGCTAAAAATAACATTAAGAACCAACGAGAAGTTTGCAGATGTTAAATCAACTCTAAGGGAGAATCGTCTATATACCGTATGCGAAGAAGCGAGATGTCCAAATATAAATGAATGTTGGGGACATGGTACAGCTACCATAATGATCCTGGGTGATGTATGCACGAGAGGGTGCAGGTTCTGCGCCGTGAAAAGCGGAAATCCAAAAGGTTGGGTGGATCCGAATGAACCTATGAATGTGGCGAAGGCCATAAGTAAGCTAAATCTAAGATATATCGTCCTAACTATGGTTGATAGGGATGATCTCCCGGATGGAGGAGCCTCGCATGTCGCAAAGACGATTTTCAATATAAAAACCGTGCGCCCTGATGTCAAAGTTGAGGCGCTTGTGGGGGATTTTCAAGGGAATAAAAACAGTATAGAAACGGTGGTTAATTCACCCTTAGATGTCTTTGCTCATAATGTTGAAACCGTGAGAAGATTGACGCCTACCGTCAGAGACCGAAGGGCTTCTTATGAACTATCACTCTTTGTCCTTGAATACGCCAAAAGACTGAGGCCGGACATTTACACCAAGTCAAGCATTATGGTCGGGTTGGGCGAGACGGACGAGGAGGTAATACAGACATTCAAGGATCTGAGGGATGTTGGCGTTGATATAATAACCATAGGGCAATATCTTCAACCCACGCCCAAGCATCTACCTGTTGTTGAGTATGTCCATCCGGATAAGTTCTTATGGTATAAAATGGAGGCTCTCAAACTCGGTTTTAAAGAGGTGTTCTCCGGCCCCTTGGTAAGATCATCTTACAGAGCCGACAAGGTTTTCTTCAAAGCAGCGCATAAGGTTAAACTTTAAGCTGTCTATTAAAGCGAAAATTTTCAGTCCCGGCGACATATAATCGGGAGGCAATGTGATTCTACAAACCCCTTCAAAACCTACGCGATTTCCTATATCATAGGGTGCTATTATCACATCAAATTTTCTGCTTATAACATCCTCGGATGATACGGGTTTATAACCTTTTATATCGTAAAAAGCGTTCTTTCCTCCAAACCTCCCCAATATTTCCGATATATAAGTGTTCTTTCCTGCGACATAAACGGGTTTATCCGATATTTCAACCACGAATGTGAATTCGGGCATGGGAGAGATCGTTTTAATGGTCATATCTATACTATCGGCGAGCTTATCCGCTTTCTTTTCTCTCCCCAAAATTTTTCCCAAGTTCAGTATTTCAGATTTTAACTCCTCAACGCTTTCAGGAGAAAAATCGTAGGTCTTTATACCCATATCTTCAAGTCTTTCCTTTACCCTTTTCTGCATAGGTAAGGTTATTATTACCATTTGAGGGGAAAGGGATGATATGACCTCATAATCCGGATTTATTAAATCCCCCACGACTCTTATTTCGTCTTTCAAAGGACTGTATGTTGAGACGCCGGCGAGTACATCCTTCGCACCGAGAAAATCTATGATCTCATCGGCAGAGGGAACGAGAGATACTATTTTCCCTTTATTATCAACCCCGCAGCATATAAACAGGAAAAGAAGCATAACCTTTTTCATATCATATCAAAGATTTTATACACATTGCCTGCGCCTTGCAGAAGCACCATATCACCCTCCCTTATCAACTTCCTCAATATATTCACAGCCTCCTCCATATCATCAACCAAAACCACATTATCATAACCCCTCTCTTTCATAGCATTGTATATAAGCATCGTGGATACTCCGCTTATAGGTTTCTCACCCGCCGGATATATAGGTAGAAGAATGACATGATCGGATTCCATCAGAACTTCGGCGAAATCCTTGTATAAATCCATAGTTCTGGTGTATCTATGAGGCTGAAAAACGGTTATTATTCTCCTGTTTAAGGTTCTGGCAAATTCCAAAACATTCCTAATTTCCGTAGGATGATGTCCGTAATCATCAACGAAAGTGGCTCCAAGCTTCTCCCCCTTTATCTCAAATCTTCTGCCAACCCCTTTGAAATCTTCCAAAGCCTCTATCGCATCCTTAAACGATATTCCCAATTCCCACGCGACCGTAAATGATGCCAAGGCGTTTAGTATATTGAACTTACCGGGAACGGATAACTTCGCCTTATATCTACGATTAAAACCCACAACCTCAAACTCGCTGCCCAAACCGATAAGAGTTATATTATCCGCGAAGACATCATTGTCTATGTTAAATCCATAAGTGAATAACCTCCTTTCAATGAAAGGGATTATATCCTTCGCATGTTTATCATCTTTGCAAATTACCACCGAGCCATAAAAAGGCACGCTATTCGCGAAGTTTATAAAAGCCATCTTCAACGAAGCCATGCTCTTATAGGTATCCATATGTTCCCTATCTATGTTTGTGATGACCGCTATTGAAGGTAGCAACCTTAAAAAAGACCTGTCGGATTCATCCGCCTCCGCGACCAAGTATTCTCCTGAACCCATAACACTCCCGGATCCAGAATCCCTCAAAATGCCGCCAACTATTATGGTCGGTTTTTTACCAACATTTTTCAGTATATGTCCTATCATGGATGTCGTGGTGCTTTTACCATGCGATCCCGATATTACTATGGAAAACTTTACTCTCATCACCTCCGAAAGCATCTCAGCCCTGTGTATAACCGGTATCCCTTTCTCCTTCGCTGCGATTATCTCCGGATTATCGGGTGTTATAGCTGAGGAATATACAACTAGATGGGCGCCGTTTATATTTTCAGCCTTATGTCCGTAGAATACCTTAATACCCAGGCTTTCAAGCCTTTTAGTAGTTTCCTTAATGGCCACATCGGAGCCTTGAATCTCAAAACCTAAGAAATGCAATATCTCTGCCAAACCGCTCATTCCCGAACCGCCTATGCCTACAAAATGTATCTTTGTGAATCTCGTCTTAGGTATAAGGAGCATTAGGAAGGTATTCTACTGCTGAAAATTTCAGGGTTTTGTTATTTTTATAACCCTCCTTTTATCACCCGACCTAACAACCACAAAATTCACTCCCTTTCTGATAGGTATATACTTACCTTTACCCTTTGCTATCATCCTACCCGATGCGTCATACACATCAAACTCGGATGGTGTATCTAATATTAGCATATTCCCTTTCAGCTTATACCTACGACATATCTTTTCCCCTTCGTATATATCCGTTGATATACATACGCTTGAATAAGGTAAGGAATCGGGTGTATATGTGAAGAATGGGGTTTGGTAGGTGGGAGTACCTGATAAACTCAAAAGTGTTATATTTACCACACGGGGAAGGTAAGAGCGCTGGGTTAAAGGGAAATTCGTATATGTGCAGGGAGAATGCCCATCATACCTTATCCTACCCACGAACCCTCCGAAGGAGACTATATAATCCCCATTGTACTCATAGAAGGTTACTTTATCTGTATTACTGGCGGTTATGGAATCGTACTTGAATGAAAACAGAATGTTCCCCGAAGTATCCATCTTTGACAACCAGAGATAGGCATAAGGGGATGTATATATGAAGCCACCGATGAGTATATTCCCATCGCTTAAAACCTTAGCATAAGTCGGCTGTTTGTACGATGGTCCTTCATAAGATTTTGCCCATACTAAATTTAGGGAGCTATCAACCTTTAAAACCAATATATCCGAGCTATCAGAGGAATACATCCTTCTACCAAATACATAATAATACCCTCCCACATCCACCACCGCAAAACCGGTTTCAGTCAAGCCCGATGTTCCGAATACCCTATAAGATAACGTTCCACCAGAAGGAGAAATCTTCATAATCAGTATATCGCAATCCGAAACGCATACATGTCCCGTCAGAACATAATATCCATCAGATGAATAAATCGCGTCATATACGGCATCGGTATAGTTTCCGCTCGTTGAAAAGTACCTGTACCATTGCATGTTCCCTAAGGTATCAAGCTTCACTAAGAATATGTTCCACCAGTAGGATGTCCTGAATGATGTACCCGAGAGTAATATCCCTGCGGGATCCTCCGCGACGCTCGTATAAAAATCATTTTCGGAGAATCCGAAAGATTTACTCCAAAGTAAGTTCAAAGAATCGTCAAGACGCATTATAAGATAGTCATCCTGACCTGCTGAGAAAGACCATGTTGAACCGACCAAGGTAAAACCGCCAAACCTTGAAGATTTAACTTTGTATATGAACTCACTAGCAGGTGCCGCTCTGAAAAACTTTAAGTAATTTATCGTTCCGTCCGAAGGATTTATACGGGCGCCTATTATATCGTTGCTCGTTGAGGAGTTTATGTATCTCTTTATGAACAAGGTATTTGAATCGGCCACAAAAATCTGGGAACCGCTACTCCTATATGTCCATAAAGCCTGAGATAACAACCATAACATAGTGGGATATTATACGGTCAAGTGGGTTGCCATAACCTTTGGCAAAATCAACATACTTTCGCCAATTTCTTTGTAAGAAAAGGAGAGTAGAAGAAAAAAGGGCTGCACAAGTATCCGAATAGGCAGTGTATATATAAAGTCATAGCGGAGTTTCATATTCCTAGGATTTTGGTTATCTCAGTAAGAGTATAAATACGCACAGGTGGAGGATCACAATCGCAAAGGCGTTTTAAATCATCGTCTTCACTTATTATATCTAAACCAAATTTCATCGCTAAGGCTACTTGATAGGCGTCGTCAAAATCAAGATTATATTTCTCAATAACTTCTCCAACAAGGTGCAGATGTCGTTTTGTTAATGAAACTACCAATATGTTAAACCTTATATCCGTTTCAGGAAATATATCATTTAGAAAACTTTCCCAAGCCCTCCTTTTCTCATCTAAGGGTTTTGGATTTTTTCGAGAATCCCAGAACTTTATCCCTATGGTATGTAGTGTGAAGTCGGACATGTGAAGACTATAAGAATATCTCATTAACCCTTCTATAACTTTTTTAGCAAGATTTTTCTTTTGCTGATTTAACATAATTTCAAGAAATATATTTGTATCCAATAAAAATCCCTTAGTTTTCAATTCTCCAATTAAGTATATCATGTTGAATATCCACGGCAGGGCGGTTGTCTTTTATGGCGCCTTCCCATCTCCAGTTCAATTTAATCTCTCCCTTATTAGGCTCAGATACCATTTTGAGAAATATTTCCATATCTATAAAGTAAAGCTGAACCACAAATTTAAACATTTCCTTAGCATCTAAAAACATTTCTTCATCTATATCATCTTTCAATATAAATATAAAAATCAAGGCATCAGTTATCAAAGAAAGGGTAATTATCTCATTTAAAATCTCGCAGAATTCTCGTCTGAAAAGGCATATAAGTTTTAAAGGAATAGAGTATAAAAATTCAATATACCGTCTGTAAGTTATATTTTCAACACCACCAAAATATTTTACACTTTCTTCAATTCCCATCTTCCCACTTTGCCCTTCCTGCCCCATATATCCTGAAAATTTAAGTATATCGGAAGATACTTTAACTATGGGAAATATATAATTTTCAAAATATGGCAATAGATCTATAAACTCTTTTTTATCTTTCATAGTATCGTAGAAATCTTTCACCATTCTTTCCAAATCTATCTCTTCTTTTTGCTTTTCCATTTCCAAGAGCACTAAGAATCTAATCCGCAGCATAATATCCAAAATATTCTCATTTTTTACGATTTCCTGAATGTTTCTTACCTTTTTCATATACTCCTTAAATCTTTCAATTAACCTCCTCCCCCTTTCATCCTCTATTTCTTCAACCATTCCCGGAGTTAAAAGTTCTAACATTCGCCAAATATTTTAAGGCCGATTAACAAGCTTCGCCAGGTTGATCTTTTCAACTATACGCTGATAAATGTAAGTCCTGTTTCCATCATAAACTTTGAGCTGTATGTGATACACATCATCATCAAGATCCTTCAAATCAAAGAAAACACTTCCAAAACCCGACTTTTCTTTCACCTTATTTCCATCTATGAAAATCTGAACCTTTATGTAGCCTCCCGAATTGACTATAACATATCCTTCCCATATATCATCTATCCCTACGACCTCAAAACTCTTCCTCTCCCAGAACCCCACTATCATGGACATCGCCAGCACGAATGACAGAAAGTAGGATATACCTCTATAAAAAGCCCTCCTCCACGAGTCGGAAAAAGATTCGGAAATTGACCGCCTTAAAAGTTTTTCCATAAGGTATATCCTTTGGCATTCGGGGCATCCTTCCAAGTGATTTTCAACCTCCCATTTATCCACTTCATTCAACTTACCTATGATCAAAAGCGGTATCTTCTCTTGAATCTCTTTATGGCTCATCGCTTTCAAGATATTTTAAAAGCCTTGCCTTTGCGCGATTCAACCTTGATTTAACCGTACCTATACTTATATCCAGTTCCTTGGCTATTTGGGAATAGGTTTTCTTTTCAATGTAAAACATATAAAGCACCCTCTGATAACCTTCTGGTAACGTAGAGAAGGCCCTTTTAAATTTATCCAAAGGATACGCGGGTTCAGGTTTATGATATTCTTCTTCCTCATGAATGTAAGAAAGCGCCGGATTATCCATTATGTCCTTCTCATCATCCTCATATATCGGAACCGTATGGATATAGTACCTCCAATATCTTCTCATCTCATTTATCGCTATCTTAAATAGCCATGTTTTTACGCTGGAAAGACCTTTGAACTTGTTAAAACCTTTAAATGCTCTTAGAAAGACTTCGTTCGTGAGATCAAGGGCATCATTCACATTGCGTATCTTACTTAAAATAAACCTAAAAACATCGTTATAGTACCGCTTATACACATCTTCAAACTTTAACATCACCGAGTATTTTAAGGTTTGAATCATCATCTGTCAAGCGGGTTATATGATTACCTTAGGGAAAAGCAGCAGGAACATATCGGAATCTAATATACTGGTATGAAAAAGTTGTTTTTATTCCTAGCCGCCGTAGGAGTGGTGGTTGGCTGTAAAAAAGCCACCACCGATGAAGACGAGATAAGGGCTCTGCTTGAGTCCGATGGCCTGTTCAATCTCGGTCTGATATGGGGTGGTTCTCCGGATACCGCTTCATTAAAAACCATGGGACCCCAAAACTGGTACAGACATATATGGCCTGATTCAACTATAAAGAACTATACTATCACCGTCGTTGGAGATTCAGCATTTGTTCATGCAACCTGGGTATTTAAAGGGCAGTTTAGAGTTATAACGGGATATGATTTCTCCGCTGATACTCTAACTTATGTTGCCAAGCCACTTGAAGATAAGGCCGAAAGGAATGCGATATTTAAGAAGATAGCCAGAAGATGGAGACTCGTTAAAATATCTGGTGTTAAATTCTCTCCGAACATGGGAAGCGCGCCATTTACCATAGATTCGGTGATCGTAATAGGGACCTCTTCAGGAACTAAGGTGTTTAAGGATCCTCTGAATGAATTCTTGGATACTTCCCAGATATTCTACAACGCGGGTGAAAATGTTGAGGTGAGAGTTTTCCTGAGCGATCTAAATGCGGCCTATGGATACATACATCACTGGAATAACTCCCATCACAGGGATGCTATGATAGTTGATACTTCCGTTGGATATATGAGCAGAACTTATGCTATAACCACGAGAGCTGGCAGATATAATGCCGTAGCAGATATAATAAGCAGACCCAGCTTTGATACCTCAACTACCGAGTACCTTTACGAGGCATGGGGCTTCCCCTATATAGTTAGATAATACGGAACTCTTCAATATGGGCGGGGATTTAATCCCCGCCTTTTTATATTTATTTTCCTTTTATTTGGTGAGATTATCTCAAATCTTATCTCAACGAAATACCCTTTTATGAATCTAATAAGCCTTTCTCCCCATTCAACGAGTAAGATTCCTCTATTTAAATTATCCATTATTCCCGTAGTTAATATATCCTCTTCGCTTCTTACTCTATAAAGATCAGCATGAAAAATCCTCTTTTTACCTAAGTATTCATTTATCATCACGAATGAAGGACTCCTAACTTCCAATATACCAAAAAACCTTACAAATCCTCTTACGAAGGTTGTTTTACCTGAACCCAATTCTCCTACAAGTAAAAATACCTTGTAATTTCTGTATCTGCAAGCGGTATAATAACCTAACTCTTCCGTTTCTTCCTCGGATTCCGTTATATATCTAAGCACCTATTCCTGGAATAGTTCGGGTAGATATGTTCTTAAAAGTTCGTTTATAAGGATTCTCTCCTGCTGAACGGCTACTGAATCCTGAGTATATACCTTGGTTAAAACTTTTGGACCTTGCAAGGCCGCGAACTTGTCGGCGGGTACATTTATATTTTCTTTTATCTCAACGGCTTCCGTTTTTATGAAGGAACCACCTTCAGTTATAACCTCCCATCCCAAAGGCACTCCCTTCCATATAAACAGCCTTATATCCCTACCGCGAACTTTATAAACATCCGTTTTCTTACCCGCTATCTTCTTGGTGAATAGCTCGTTCGGCTTGCTTATTTTACCTTTATATACTATTCCGAGTTGCAGGTCCCTGGCGAACTTTGCTATCACAGGCCCGAGCTTCTTTTTCTGCTCAGGCGTCATTCTCTCCCACTTGCTTTTCAGCATTATTATCAGATTGTTGGGCCTCATGGAACCTATGATTGAATCTGGCGTGTATTCATAGGTTAGCTTCTCTCTGATATATTTCTTCTGATACCTTCTTCCATAAGAGTATATGTATTCAGGTGTTGATATGTCCCAACCCTCCATAGGAACCTTACCATATTTTACGCTTACAACGCTCCTGTGTTTGTGGGTGTATAACCCGTATCCATCCCACCATAGTTCCTCGTACCCTTCCTCATCTCCCGTAACCTGATACTTGATATAACCACTTTTAACACCATAAGGACGAAAAACCTCCTCAAACTTTGCCTTACTGTAATCAATGGACTTACCGCATGCTAGAAGAATGAAGAACACGCTTCCGCTGATTATCGCTATGTTTCTCATAATTGGAGTGGGTCTATTTCAACCCACCCCACCGGTTCATGCCCTACTTTATACGGCGAACATTTACGGCTTTTTTGCCCTTATCGGTCTCCACAACCTCAAACTCAACCGTTTCCCCTTTATAGAGGGTGCGATAACCTTCCCCTTCTATATCGGAGAAATGCACGAAGACCGACTCCTCCTCGCTTATATCTATAAAGCCGTATCCTTTCTTAGGGCTGAACCAACGAACTTGACCTTTGTATATCTGAGGCATATCACCCTCCTTTTTACTTCTTAGCCTCGTAATGGGTATTATAAGGTGGAAAGATCACTCACCTTCCTTTTTCATGCTATCCTTGAATATTTCCACAGCAGAAGCCAACGAGGATAGCTCCACAGGGAAGAATAGCTTGGTTGATTGGCCATCCGCAATCTTCCGCAAGGTCTCAAAGTATTGAAGCATTATAACTTCCTTGGTTGGATCTATGTTCTTTATGGCTCCAAATATCAAACTTATCGCCTTAGCCTCTCCCTCCGCTTCCGCGATCTTTCTGTATTTTTCGGCATCTGCAACCAATTGAATTGACTTAGCCTTACCTTCCGCTTCAAGTATCTGGGATTGCTTTGAACCTTCCGCCGACAATATTTTGGCCTGTTTCTCACCCTCCGCTTTTTTTATTTGAGATTCTCTAAAACCCTCAGCTTCAAGTATCATAGCCCTCTTTTCTCTTTCCGCCTTCATCTGCTTGTGCATAGCTTCCATAACATCCTTAGGGGGATCTATGCGTTTCAACTCTACCCTCGTCACCTTTACACCCCAAGCATCGGTAGCTTCGTCAAGGACAGTTCTGAGCTTAGCGTTTATTATCTCGCGACTGGTCAATGTCTCATCCAATGTGAGCTCACCTATTATATTCCTCAGATTCGTTTGAGCCAGGGCGACGGCCGCAACTTGGAAGTTCTGAACCTTATAAACCACATTCTCAGGTTGAAGTATCTTATAGTATATTATACCGTCAACGGTTACGATAACATTGTCCTTGGTGATCACCTCCTGTGGTGGAACATCAACGACTCTCTCGCGTAAATCAACCTTTCTAACCCTATCAAGAAATGGTATTATCAGGTGCAAACCTTGATATATCGTTCTCTGGTACTTACCCAGCCTTTCAACGACACCCGCCTCAAAGGGTCTTATTATCACTATGGCCGATGCTATAATAGATACTATAAACCACAAAAGCGCGATTGCTAAGATGATACCTATCAAACCGCTCATTTCTTCACCTCCTTTTTAAATTTCCATTTTAGATACGATAACCTTTACACCCTTAACACCCGACACGATTATTTTATCCCCCGTTTTCAACATATCATCGCTCTCTGCCAACCACTCTTCACCTTCAACCTTAACAATAACCTTATCGTTTTCTATTTTAACGACCTTACCCTTTTTACCTATGAGATCATAAGGAGAAAAATCCTTGGATCCTACTGTGGTTTTGCTCGTAAATATGTGCGCTATAGATATCGTGGCGATCACTATAATCGCAAATACGAAAACTTGTATTAAAACATTTATGCCGAAAAATGTCATCACCGATAGCCCCAGGAATCCCATGCCGAAAGCGAACAGTTGAAAATTGGTAGGTATCCCCATTTCAAGGATCATAAGAATCAGTCCTACTACGAAAAACACTATACTCCAAAACTCCTTATACTCAACTAAGAAGGACATCAAGATGGTATTATAAGGAAGAGCATTTATCCGGAAGAAACTTCCATCCGCCCACAAAAAATTTTTCCCCTTTATAATATTAAACTGTGTTAGCGATAGTTGTTCATGGTGGTGCTGGAAGATGGAAATCGGAAAAAATTGAGAAAGCCATTGAAGTTTTAAAGCTTGCGGCTCAAAAGGGTTTGAAAATCTTAGAAGATGGCGGAAGCCCCGTTGATGCCGTTGAAGAGGCGATAAAGGTTTTGGAGGATGATCCTCTGTTTAACGCCGGTACGGGGAGCAGTCTAAGTATAGATGGAAAACCTGAGATGGATGCCTGTATAATAAACGATGATCCCTTGAAGATAGGTGCCGTCATAGGCGTTTCAAGCGTTAAGAATCCCATATCCTTGGCTAGGTTGATCGCCGAGAAAACTTCGCATCATATTATGTACGGTGAAGGTGCAGAAAGGTTGGCGAGAATCTTTGAACTACCCGAGGCGAATGTTGTGAGCGATAGATCCCTGAAAAGATTGGAAGAGGTTAAGAGAAAAATCAGAGATGGGGAGTTTGAAAGTTTTATGGAAAAAACGGCCAAACTTATAAAGGAGCATCCTGAGATGTTCGTAGGGACGGTCGGAGCGGTCGCCACGGATGGGAAGAGCGTATGCGCCGGCACATCAACCGGGGGAACATATCTAAAACTTCCCGGGAGGGTTGGAGACACCCCGATTCCAGGAGCCGGGACATGGGCGGAAGGCGGTGTGGGTGCATCCGCCACGGGCGTCGGTGAAGGTATAATTCAAGTTCTGATGACAAAGAGGTTTTGCGATTTGGTTTTATCTGGAATGAAACCTATGGATGCCGCAAAGGAGGTTGTAAATTTGACCCATTATCCAGCGGGAATCA
This sequence comes from Caldifarciminota bacterium, assembly GCA_015492295.1. Taxonomy (GTDB): domain Bacteria; phylum Hydrothermota; class Hydrothermia; order LBFQ01; family LBFQ01; genus Caldipriscus. The sequence continues at coordinate 5,666 of WGFI01000059.1, read as the reverse complement.
TAGGTCTTGATTTAAATGGAAATGTAGGGGTATATCATAATACCCCTTATATGCCCGCGGTATATATAGGAGGTAAAAACAAGGAGGTTAAAGAATATGGAATACACCCTTGAAGCAAAAACGAGAGTTCTTGTGCTTGATGAAAGGGTGTATAAAGGTAAATCAAGGCTATACATAGGGGCATCTGAGGATTTAGGAATAATAAAGATCGTAGGTAAGGGCCTGTATATGTTGGGGACATTTGAGGTGTTCGTTAAGAAGAGTAGAACGCTGTACTACTTAGAGGAGGCGAAGCCCATATACGATTACAGGCATATACTCAGGAATCCTCAACTCGTGGAAGTGTATTCCATAGTTTTCAGCACGATAAACGGTTATGATGCCAAGAATAAGGATACATATACGCCTTTCGTCAAGTTCTTAGATAAGATGGAAAAGGAACCCCATATTACCTCCGAAAGAATCAAAAAGATAATTCAGAAATCGGATGACCCTGAGGGACTCCTGAACGAACTCCTCCTGATATGAGAGCATTTGCGTTTCCCGGTCAAGGCAGCCAGTATGTGGGTATGGGTAAGGATCTGTACGACAACAATGAGAAGGCAAGGAGGATTTACGATCTCGCGGAAGATATATCCGGCATCCCTATTAAAGAAATATCTTTCTATGGGCCTGAGGAAAGGTTAATGCAAACCCAATACACACAACCCGCAATATTCGTATATTCCGCATCTCTATTGGAGATAATTGGGAATACCCTCTCCTTTGATGTGGTTTTCGGACATAGTCTTGGGGAGTTTTCGGCTTTGTACGCCGCTGGCGTGTTGTCATTTGAGGATGCTTTAAGGCTTGTGGTAAAAAGGGGCGAGATCATGGGTAAGTCTAAGGGGGGTAAGATGCTCGCAGTGATAGGAAATGGCGCCTATGAAATATCCGAAAAGGCCATTGGAACCTTGAATCTAAAAATGACTGTGATAGCAAACATAAACTCACCGAAACAGGTCGTTGTCTCAGGAGATAGCAACGAGGTGAAAGCGTTTGAGAATCATATAAAATCCAACGGTTATAGGATCAGATTGATACCTTTAAAGGTCAGTACCGCATTCCATTCTCCCCTTATGGATAAAGCAGCCTATGAGTTTTCAAAGGTGTTGGAAGATGTTAAGCTGATGCAACCCAAAGTCCCGATTATAATGAATTCCACGGGCAAAGTTGCCAATACGGTGGATGAGATATACGAGGCTCTAAGGGTACAGCTGAGGTCCCCTGTCAGGTTCGTTGATATGATAAATACGGCCGTTGATATGGGTGTTTATGAGGTTTGGGAAGTGGGTCCCAAGAAGGTCCTTTGCGGTTTGATAGCGCAAATAACGGACAAAATAAAGTGTTTCTCCGCCGAGGATAAGTATGCCAAGAGTTAAAAAAGCATCCGTTTGCATTTTATTCAAGGATATGTCAATACTCCTCGTTAAAAGATCCAAGGAACATATACAGCATGCCAACGAGGTGGGTTTTCCCGGAGGTATGGTTAGAATCGGAGAGTCACCCTTGAACGCTCTTTATAGAGAAATTGAGGAAGAACTATCGCTCAACAACACCCATTACAACATAGTGGGACAGCTCAATCCAGTAAAGACGATGACCACAAATATAAAGATATACCCTTTTGTAGCACTACTATCGGATGAAACCAAAATCAAACCATCCGAGGAGATAGAAAAGTGGGATTTTATACCGCTTATAGAATTGAGGCCATTGGTCTATTCCGACCTGGTTGAGACCAGATTGGGTGTGATATGGGGAGCGACGGCAAGGATTGTAAGGGAACTTTTTAAGGAAGGAAGGAACTTCCTACCGGAGATATTCTCTTTGATACCCCATTAATAAATCCTGACTTAGTAAGTCAAAATTCACCCTTAGAATATCCGATTATGGATATAAGGCTTGAAGCTAAGAAATTATACCAAAGCCTTCCGCTTCCGGAGAGTAAATATACGAACTTAAAGTGGTGGAAGGAGGAGAGATACCTCCTTGAAAAGGGGGGTGATGTTAGGGTTGAAGATGAAGGAAGCGTAGTTCAGATAATTAAGGATCTTGGCACAGTAGGAGGGATTGTAAAGCCGGATACGAACAAGTTCATAGCTTTGCACTATGCCAACTTGGATGAAGTTATAAAGGTGGAATTTCCCGATGATTTCATCTTGGATAAACCTATATATATAAAGGTTGATGTTGGGGGCAGGATGCACACCCATATAGTCGTTTATGGAGGTAAGAATAGCAGGGGCGAGGTGGTCGTATATGTTAAAGGTTCAGGGCTTTATACGGAAGTTGTTGAGGTGGTATCAAAGGAGAATTCTGATATAAGATTGGCCGTACTGGAGGATATGGACGATAAATCCATCGTTTTTATTGCGAGAGGGGTGAAATCTGAAAGGTACAGTCGCTCACAGCTGGTCGGTGCGTGGTTCGGTGGGAAGTTCGTTATGTCAAAACATTTTATAAAACCGATCGGTGAGGAGGCGCACATAGAGGATGTTCAGGTGTTGTTCGGTGATAAGGAACAACACTTTGATATAACCACGAATTTGGATTTCTCCGCACCTTACACAAAAGGAGAATCAAACATAAGAGCGGTTCTGAAAGATTCATCACGCGCGGTTATGTACGGGTTGATAAACATAGAAAGGGAAGCCCAGTTTGCGGATGCCTATCTATCCGAGCACGCCATGCTTTTAAATTCTGGGGCGAGGGCGGATTCCATTCCAGGCCTTGAAATAATGGCAAATCAGGTTAGGGCTACGCATGGGGCCACGGTAGGACCCATAGACCCAGAAAAGATGTTTTATTTGATGAGCAGAGGAATAGAGGAAACGGAAGCGAAGAAGCTGATAGTTATAGGATTCTTTGAACCCGCTTTAAGCAGGATAGGTATAGAGGAGGTCAGGGAGGCGATAATCAAAAATGTTGAAAATAAGATGGAAAAAACTTTTATAAATGTAAGCTAGGCGAAAAAACTTGGTTTGAGAGGTTGGAGGAGTATCATTCCTCAAAGATATCCTCAACCCTACCATCAAGTATAAGAACACCTTTGCCTTCCTTTATCCAGTGCATTATTTTACCGAATGAAGCATTTGAAACCGAATAAACCGTATCCACACTGTCGGGCTCACCCCACGCCTTTATCACATCCTCCTCGCTCATACCCCACCTTACCTCCCCCCTCGCTATTGACTTACTCCTGTAAAGCTCTATTAGGGATAGGTATTCCTTCTTGTATATACCCGCCATGATCGGGGGTTGCAAGGCGTATGTGATTTTCTCCAAGGAATCTAAATCTTGAACCTTGTAGAGTTTTTTCAAAGCGTGTGAGAGTATATTTTTATATGCGAATAAGGATTCGCTCCAACGCTCATCAAACAAACCAAAATCATATATGAACATTACCACACCCTTCATCCCATAAGCGCATTTTACAAGCGAATCCAAAGGTAAATTTGCATAATTTAAGTTTTTGGATATATTCAAGGCGAGATCCAATATCTTGGGTCCGAAAGGGGTTCTTGCGATCCTCCTTCTGAACTTAGGGGAGTTCAAACTATCCCCGATCTCCCTCAACACCGATACTGGATATTTTTCCGACTTATCCTTCCATCGCTTGTATATCTCCATTTCCGAGCAAGCCAGAAATATGAGGAAAACCGTGAAGATCCTTATCATCTTAGAACACCCTTCTTTATCCTGCCTTCAATCTTTGGCCTAACTTTTCCCTTGTATCGTAAATATTCTTCAACCACATCCGATATTCTCCTTCCCGTATCCTTTATATCCGAAAGGGTTTGAAATACCACATACTCACCACCGCCGTTTATCAAGTAATCGTTTGATGCGACTATATAAGTGGAATCCGGGTGAAAAGCTGCACCATTCACATCAACGATCTTCACCTTAGCCAGAGGTAAGGTGTAAGTCTTCCTATTTATTTCCTCAAAGGTTATACTGTCCCGTATGATAACCGTTATGCTATCGTTATACAATTCGGAATTATCGTAAATCAGCTTCAAACCCGAAACTAAGAATATGGCATGATGCCCGTTAAAACCGACCCCCAATATCTTTAAAAGGTCTCTACCTTTGACCTTTCCGTACATCAGCGTATTAGGAAAGGGTATAGCTTTATAAATATCCTTCCTCGTTATCTTGCCATAACTGAAAGCATGTCTTATACCACCCGCGTTGTATATGGCTATTACGGGATACTTACTCCTTTCACCCGTTCTGTTTTCAACGAACCATCTCATGGCATCGGTAATCAAATTCCCCATAGAGCTCTCTATAAAGCCCCCTCTGTTAAAATCCCCCTCACTTTCCGCTATAACCTCACCGTAGATACTATCCACCTTACTTTCGTATATACTCAGTATTGAATCAACATAGGGATCCGAAGGGACCCTTTCCGAAAGTAGAGTTATGATCTTTCCCTTTATATCAACTATTTCTCTGTTCTTCCTATCGTAAAGTATTTCAACCACACCGAGATTCGCCATGTGGGAGAACGCCTGAACTATCGCCGTAGAATTTATCTTTGAGAAGTAAGGCTTATAAAGTCCGGTATGGCTGTGTCCCCCTACTATGAGATCTATACCCCTTACACTGTCGGCGTTCCTAATATCATGTCTAAAACCGGAATGCGTCAGAGCTATAACTATATCGGGTTTCTCTTTCTTCATAAGCTTTGGAACGAAATCCTTAACAAAGGTATATTCCCACTTCGCTTCAAGTTCCCCCAGGTTCTTGGGAGAAACCATGCCCTTTAACCAGTGGGTTATGAGTCCGAAGACCGCTATGCGAACCCCCATAGTATCAATGATTATGTAAGGTTTCACGAAGGAGGGTCTATTTCCGAGAGTATCAACCAAGTTGGCGCATATCAGAGGGAATTTCGCCCATTTTGCCAATGAATCCAGTATATCTCTACCAAGATCAAAGTCATGATTTCCTACGGCTCCCGCCGTCAGACCTATGTAATTCATAATTTCCATATAGAGTTTTCCCTTCGTCATCTCTCCCAAGGGATCCCCTTGAAAATAATCGGCGGCATCAAAAACCAGAACCAAAGCGCCCTCTTTCTTAGCCTTTTCCCTGTAATATTTAACCAAATATGCCAAAGCTCTCGCGTTTGACAGAGTCGGAGGAAATTGAGGATCCAGCCAGAAGGCCTCGTTATAACTCAGATGTCCATGAGCATCGTTCCAATGCAAAACATATATCTTTAAATAATTCTGAGCACTCAAAAAAATCAAAAACATGTCTAACCGATAATTTTAAGGAAGTAAAAAGATAACCGAAATCACCTTACGATTCTCTTATAAACCTTTTTTCCTTTCCGTAAGAAATAGACGCCTCTCTTCAAACTAATTCCATCCGAATATCCTTTGTATATCAACCTCCCAGAAACATCATAAACCTCAACCTCTCCATCCAAAACGGATATATCACCACCCTCACCAACACCAACCAAACATTCAAGCGTTAATGAAAAGGTATCCGGCAAAACTTCCACAAAAGGCAGATTTATGATATTAACATCGTAGTCATATACAAGCACGCTGTCCGTGAAATCTTTTATCGGTAAAGGAGGCGCCGTTGATGTGTATATATACTGC
>WGFI01000058.1 GCA_015492295.1 Caldifarciminota bacterium | reverse complement strand
TGTATGGGTATTACACTGATAATTACGATTGGTCAAAGAACATTTATTTCGGAATAAGCAAGACCTTTTAAATCGTTCCACCTTAGAATTTATAGATTATGATAAGGATTGAACTTTTTAGGGCTAATTGTAAAATGTGCGATAGAATGGAAGTGGTTGTACGCAATCTTCTACCCAAAAATGCGGAGTTTATAGTACATAGAGCGGAAGAATGCAAGGATGGATCCTGTTGCGCCCTGGCTGAGAAGTACGGTGTGAATGCGGTTCCAACTCTCGTTATAAACGGCAGAATAGCGGTTGTGGGATTTGATCCACAAAAGGTTGAGGAGGCTTTAAAATGGGCGAAATATTGACATGGTTAGTGCTTGGCCTGATATTGTTTGGTTATGACGTGCCCAGTCCAATAAGCTATGATAACGCCGAGATACCCAATAATTCCAGGAATGTTAAAGTGGGGTTGGGCGTTGGGTATGATAAACGGGGGTTTTATTATACGGATTTTATTCTCCGCGCGGATATACATGCCGGATATGGAATGAGAAGATTCGTTGAAGCCGGCGTAGATGGAGGCATAGGCGGAGGTTATTGTATTCCTCCTTACGGTGTTAGGTATTATTGTATTTCTCCTTACTTGGATATTTATCCTTATATTAAGTTAGGTATTCCAACCGATCCCGTCAGATTCTCTATTAAGCCTTCCTTAGGTGGTAGATTATATTTCCCATTACCTATCCTTTCATCCAAGCTTGATATCCTCATGGGCGTAGGCAAGCCAGAGTATATGACCTTAGGGGTTAGTTTAAACATTCCTTACCTGTTTGTGCGTAAATATTTAAACGGTCATATCTACGGTGCAGCTACATTTTTCGCTTCATTGCACCTTTCAACACTTTCTTTATCCTTGCAATATAGACAGTATCATGATTTTTCCTTGGATGAACCTCTCAAAGTTAGAATCCTACGATTAGGCATAAGCAAGAGCTTTTAAAAGATCTTGTCAGGATTGAAGAGATTTTCGGGGTCAAATATTTTTTTGATATTTCTCTGTATTTCTATGGATAAAGGTGGGAGTTCCTTACGGAGATGCTTCTTCTTCAACAGACCTATACCATGCTCCCCGGCGCATGTTCCACCTATGGAAATCACCTCATCCATAACCCTATCAACAACCTTCCTCATAATATCCTCCTGCCCTTTATCGTAGAGTATATTGACATGTATATTCCCATCCGCCGCATGACCGAAATTCGTGATGGGCAATCCAAACCCCTTCTCTATTTTCTCGGTTGCGATTATAAGATCAGGTATCCTATTTCTTGGAACAACCACATCCTCATGCCTTATCAGCTTCCCCATGGATTCCAAGGAAGGTAAAACCTTTCTACGAGCACTCCACAACCTTTCACGGGTGGATTCATCTTCGGCAACAAAAACATCAATAACTCCATTCCTCTCAAATATGTCATAAGCGATTTCAACCTGCTTTTCAAACTCGTAACCAAAACCGTCAAACTCAACCAACAGAAACGCGCCCGTACCCTCCGGTAAGAAAGGTGCTATAATATCTCCAACGGCATTTATACATTTATGGTCAACCAATTCCACCGATGATGGAAATAGGGATTTCGTTATGAGCTTTGATACCGATATACCCGCCTTAACCTCATCGGGAAAAGCCGCAAGCAGCGTGTATGTCTTTGGAGGTTTCGGTATGAGTCTTAGGGTTATTTCGGTTATTAGGCCTAAGGTTCCCTCACTTCCGGTGATAAGCATCGGTATGTCGTATCCAACAACCCATTTCTTTGTTCTTTTCCCGAACCTCACAACCTGCCCATTTTTTATCACGACTTCCAGTTCCAGAACATAATGTTTCGTCGTTCCATACTTAAACGCCCTTGGACCTCCGGCGTTTTCGGCCACATTGCCCCCTATGGTGCAACTTTCAAGGCTCGCGGGATCGGGTGGATAGAAAAGGTTATATTCCCTGACCTTATGAATGAGCTCTCCCGTTATGACCCCAGGTTCAACCACAACCAGCAGATTCTCCGTATCTATATCCTTTATGCGATTCATCCTATCAAAGGATATAACGACGCCGTTTGGTGTGGGAACGGAACCACCGCTTAAAGATGTCCCTGAACCTCTCGGAGTAATAGGAATCTTTTCAGAATAAAGTACATCCACCGCCTTTATAACATCCGAAACATCTCTCGGATGAATCACCGCTAAGGGTGAGTTTCCGGGATGATCCGAGGAATCCCTTGAAAATAAAACCAGATGTTCCTCATCATCCCTAACAATCTCTTCACCTAAGGCCAACTTCAATTTATCAATCGCTCTCATTTTATAAAACCAGCCGATATGTACCCGCAGATGAAACCTATACCTGCACCCAAAACCACATCCGACAAATAATGTTTATCAAGATATATCCTGGCTAATCCAACGGAGGAAGCGAGTAAAAGCGAAGAATAACGCAAGATATCGTTGTTGGTTCTCCTCCATATTACACCAGCTGCTGAGAATGACACGCTAGTATGACCAGAAGGTAAGGAATGGAACTTATCATCAAGATTAAAAGGACGAAACTCTTTACTTCCGAGGTTCATATACGGCCTAGCCCTTCCAAATATATATTTCAAAGCGACGGTTATTATACCTGCTGAGGTGAAACCTAAGAGGCCGGATTTTGATAAGTTCAAGATTGATGTATCCTTCTTAGTATAACCGTACAATCCCGTAATGAACCATATAGGAACCAGAACCTTACCGTCCCCCAAATAATTTACATTCTTAAAATAAATATCGGCATAAACGTTTTTGTGGGTTTGAACGAAATTCCTAACCCCTTCATCATAAGGAAATGTTATAAGAAATACCCCGCTCGTTATAGCACCAACCCAGAGCATAAAATTAAAAAATGGGGGGCTTAGCCCCCCATTGAGATTTACCTAACCACCACGGTTCTGAATTTCTTATTGAGCTCTACGATATAAGCACCTTTCGGAAGGTTTAGGAGTTTGCTTCCATAAATCCTGCCACTGGAAACTATTCTACCCGAAGCCGTATAAACCTTATACTCACCTTTACCGCTGATGTATATTCCACCCTTCGCCGAATAAACCTTCGTTATATCTACGGGTTTAACCTTCTCGGCTATGCTCGTAGGAGTTGAGAAGAAATTATAATCATATCTTATATCAAAGTCGGAAGTAATCCCAAACCTCCTCGCCCAGGATACATGTAAGAACTGTTTCGTTGAAACCGTATCCTCCGGTCCTACTATAACGGGATGCCAGGTTATAAGGGTTCCGTACTTGTAAGCCGGATCGTTTATGCTGTCCCTTGACAACCAGGAGCTGCCGCTTAGGCTGTGTTTCGCAACCATAACATAAAGGGTATCCGTTAGAGAATCCACGGTTGTCTCCTTATCACCTCTGAGCATGGCCACCCACACCGAATCGGCCGCAAAGGCCACCGTTGGCCAAAGCTCATCATCCGTGGATGCGCTGCAAGAGTACTGAGTAAATGTCGCTCCCGCATCCGTACTGTACTGTAGATCGCAGTCGTAATCCGTGGATGACCATGGATAACTATAAACGACGGCCAAATAAGGTCCTCCTCTGTATCCCTTTATATGAGGGAAGTATCCTCTTCTGAACGTGCTCACCCTTTCAGTCCAACTGCTTCCAAAAGGAGAACCATCCGCAAGAAGTACCGTATCAGCGGAGGTGTAGGCTATATAAAGCTTGGAACCGCCAGAGAAAAAGTAATCTATACTTAACCTCTGAACATTGGTGGATGAACCGAAGGAGTACGCTATTCCATTGTAACTCGTGAATGTCGTGGTATCTGGATTGTCTATCCTCGCGAACATAACGGAATCCTTGTTATCGTTCCAATAAGCGAAATATACATAGGTCGTAGCTACATATTCCTCATAATCCGTAGTTATAACCGTGCTCCTCTCGTAATCCAGTGAGGATGAGATATAGTAAAGGTATGTTGAGGATGTGCTCCGGTTTATCTTCAGTATTCTTGGGTCTATGTCGGTTGAGGAGTAATACTTGGAAAACCCTACGAAAACATAGTTCGCCGATACGGCTATTGAAGGATCCAGCAAAGGGCCACCGGTTGGATATCCCCATCCTACCCATCTCGACCATGTTATCGTGGGCGTAGTCCAGTCTATTATGCCTTTATACACTATTATACTGTCCGTTCCCTTTATAACCGCCGCGAAAAGTGTATCGCTGTGAGGATCCTTAACAACATCATGGTACTTCTCATCAAGACCGCTTGAAGTCATCATTCCATCGCTGGTTTCCCAAAGAGGTCTCGGGGTTGAGGGAGGTTGGAAAGGATTCCTCCTCTGGGCATATATCTTGTCTTTGAGTTCCCCTAAGATGCGCATCTCCTCGTTATCTATGACCTTTCCGTTTCCCAGTATGAGATCCTCTGCCTCCTTATATCTCCCCTGCCTTCTGAGAGCCTCCGCCTGTATGAACTCGGGACTTATGTAATGGGGTCTGGATATTATGACAGACCCCTTATCCACCGGCTTATCCAAGAAACTTAATGTTAGTATTAACATGGGTTGAGAATTATAAGGGAGAAATTTTTGTACAGTATCAATCTATGCTAACCAACATCTCAACCTCGTTGAAACCCATTCTGGTTATATCAACCTTAGGATTTCGTGCTCCCAGATACGATAGTAAGGATTCTATAAAACCCACAGCCGCTTCCCAGAATGCGGGATATATGTTCAATCTGTACGGACTCTGAACCAGAAGTTTGTATTTCTTGTTCTTTTCTACGGTTTCCGCTTTCCATTCAAGCCCTTCCAATATGTGATTGGATATCTTCGTCGCGTTGAGTATAGCATCCTCATAGGATGTGAAGAATTCCTCAAATACGATTCTGAGCATATCGTAAAGGTAGTGAAATTTGTGCGCCCCCACCTCTTTCAAGGTTAAACCCGTTCCCGCGGATGTTGCTTTCAAAAATTCCTCATAAAACTCAGCGAGGTATAACTTCGTGGGAACGGGACTTTCAAACATATCCCTCATACTCCTCTTTATATTCTTCACCACCTTGTAATAACCCTCTTTACCGTATTCTTCCATAACCATGCGATTTAACGACTTTATAAGCACACCTTTAACTTTTAGCATGACACTGAGATTATAAGGTAGATTTTTTCCTTAAAACATTAGGAACGCGAGAAAGGGAATAGAGATATGATTGAGCTAATGCAGAGAGTTCCCCATACCTCCTACGGTAAAAGTCCCCGAGTTCATTATAAACCTTGTTGGTTAAGGATTTATATTCAAGTGAGTAGAACTTCTTTGAAATTTTCAGCATATGGGTATCAAGAGGAACGGCCCTTCCATCTCCCAAACCATAAGCCAAAACACAGTCCGCGATTTTGTTCCCCACACCCGGAAGCTTTTTCAAGTATTCCCTGCGAGAATAATAGTCATCGGGTAGCTTATCCCAAAAATCCGGATTTTCATAAATGATTCTGGCAACCTCCTTCAGCCTTAAAGATTGGATTTCGTACCTAAGCGGGAGTTTTTTTAAAAATCTTTCATCAGCATCTTTCAAAACCTCCGGCTTGGGGAATAAATGTATCCCATCAACCGCATCCCCATACTCTTTGCACAGCATCCAAACCCCCTTTGCTATATTCTCAACCCTGTTTTGAGAAGATAACATGAAACCGATCAAGGTTTCCCAGGGATCCTGCCTCATTATTCTCATCCCCCAAAAGGTTTTAAGGGCTTTGAGAAGGGGTGTATCATTATACCTTACAGCCAGATCCTTCAAAGATTTGAGATCATCCTTGAAGCCGAACAATGAATAGAATCTTTGACTATCCCCTTTCTTCAAGTGGATCTTATTATCCATCTGTTTTATCACCCATACGGTACCCCAGGAAACTCCCCACCAAAATCCTTTATGATCAGGTTTCCCAAAAACGAAACCGTTCTCAAAATTTCCCCAATAAAATGTCTGTCCGTTGGTTAAAGTTAGACCTAAATCAAATGCACTCCTCAAGCGGATGGTAGTCAAGGCCGAAAGCCTCCGCTACCGCTTTATAAGTTATCCTGCCATTCACGAGGTTCACCCCTCTCGCCAAAGATTTATCCTTTCTCACCGCATCCTTCCATCCGTACTCCGCGAGTTTTATGACATACTTCAATGTGGAGTTCGTTAATGCGAATGTTGAGGTTCTCGGAACCGCACCCGGCATATTCGCAACACAATAATGCAGCACATTCTCGGCGATGAATACGGGTTCCTTATGGGTTGTGGGTCTGGAAAATTCCGATATACCGCCCTGATCTATTGAAACATCAACGAATACGGAACCCTCCTTCATGTTCTTTAAAACATCACGAGTTAAAATCTTCGGCGCCTTCGCGCCCGGTATAAGCACCGCACCTATAACGAGATCGGCATTCTTAACGGCCTCCCGTATCGTGTATTCCGTTGAGAATAGGGTTTTAACATTCGCGGGGATTATCTCCTCCGCTTTGCGGAGCTTCTCAACATTTATATCCATCAAAGTTACATCCGCCCCCATGCCCGCTGCGACCATCGTGGCACTCATACCTACGGTTCCAGCCCCTATCACCACCACCTTCGCAGGAGGAACGCCCGGAACTCCGCCCAAGAGTACCCCCAATCCTCCCTGAGGTTTTTCAAGATACTTGGCACCCTCCTGAGGGGCCATCTTTCCGGCGATCTCACTCATAGGAGCGAGTAGAGGGAGATAACCATCGTCCGTCTCAACCGTTTCGTAGGCTATACCCACTATCTTCCTCTCCATAAGGGCCTTGGTTAAACCTTCATCTGCGGCCAAATGTAAATATGTAAATAGTACATGGTTTTCATTTAAGAGTTTATATTCCTCGGGTTGTGGTTCCTTGACCTTAACTATAAGCTCCGCCTTTTCGTATATATCTTCAAGGTTATTCACCAACTCGGCGCCTACACTCTTATAATCTTCATCTTTTAATCCCGCCCCCTCCCCGGCACCTTTCTGCACAAACACCTTATGTCCCAACTTTACCAACTCCTTAACTCCCGCCGGGGTCATGGAAACCCTGTATTCTTCCGTCTTTATCTCCTTTGGAACTCCTATGGTCATAATCTGGGGATTTTAAACTTGAAAATTTTTAATCTACGCTTGGAGGTTGAAATTCGGTGGAAAATCAAGAGCCATACGGCCTCCAAAGTTCTTTATTATATTCTCAGCGTAGGTCAAGACTATATTCGTAGATATGGAGAGTATCCTTTCCAATTCATTTTCGGTTAAATCGTTATCCGTCGTAGAATGCTTGTATATTATGGTGTTTCCGAAGTATCCAAAACTTCCAATAGGTAGCTGCAAATTCGTTTGAAGCAAAAACATCAGAAGTGATGGATTGGGTGCAACATCAACAACGACGGGCGCGTTAAACACTACGGCATACGGTAAATCGGGCATATCCGTGGGAAGTATATGTATCGTGAATACGGTATCGCTCAAAGGGAATTGGACGCCGAAACTTTTACCATCATCAACCAGAACCATATAATGGAGGTTCTTTTTCTGCAATATATCTGTTAGTATTTTCTTCATGTTTTCCAGCATAAGGTGTATAGTTTAAGGTTGCGGACTTCTTTCCGTGGGAGACTTCCCTGCGACCTACGGGTAGTGGGGAGCTTTCTGTAAAACATCCTCAATGAAATTCTTGAATTCTTTCATAAACCTCTTTTTACTGAACTTGAAGGTGTGCTCTCTTATTTTTTCCCTGTTAAATTTGGATTCGTATCTTAGGAATTTTAATATCGCTTCCTTTAACGATTCGGGCGTCTGTTCGTAAAAAAGAATTCCTGTCCTCATATCCTCAATGGTTTCCGATGTTCCGCCGAATCCGTATGCGATTACGGGGACCCCAGAAGCCATAGCCTCTATGGGAGATATTCCGAAATCCTCATAAGCGGCGAATACGAAACCCCTGGATCTTGATAGAAGCTTCGGCAGTTCATTTTCGCTTACCCTACCTAAGATCTCAACATTTTTCTTTGCGATACTTTTCAATTTCTTAATTTCAGGTCCATCCCCTACGACGAGTAATTTAAAACCCAGATCGTTAAACGCTTGAACTATTATATCAACCTTCTTATAGGGTACCAACCTTGAAACCGTTATAAAATAATCTTCAACATTCTGCGAAATATGGAATCTATCAATATCCACAGGTGGATATATAACCTTTGAGTCCTTTCCATAGAATCGTTTTATCCTCTGAGCGACTGTACGAGAATTGGCGATAAAAAAATCCACCCTGTTTGAAGACACATAATCCCAGAGCCTTATATAATGCAATATAGCATGTGCCAATGGTTTTAAAAGCGTAGGTAATCCGCTAAGGTAATCAAATGTCAGATCCCAAGCGTACCTTATTGGTGTATGGAAATAACATATATGTACCTGCTTAGGTAAGACTATCACTCCCTTGGCCACAGCGTGATTCGAAGAGATAACCAAATCAAAATCTCTAAGGTCAAAGTATTCAATGGCCATAGGCATAAATGGTAAGAGATTCCTATAATACTTCTCAACCTTAGGAAGGGTATTCAATGGGGATGGTCTTATATCAAACTTGGATATGAAAGTTTCCTTAAAGTTTTCGGGTTTGTAAAACAGGGTGAATATTGTTGTGGCCGGCAATACTTCAAGCATACATTCAAGAACCTTCTCAGCGCCTGCATAAGTGATCAACCAATCGTGAATGTACGCGATCCTCATCCAGGACAGTTAAGCATAGACAGAAAAACGGTGGTGAGGATGATCATCAACGCGATAGCTACATCTAGGATATTTATACCTCCATACCCTTCGCCTTTCAGAATAAATCTCAATCTAACATCCATATTATCCGACATACTCGTGTAATTTCCCTCCTTGAAGGATAATATCTCTTTAAAGGCTTTAATGAAAGTCCTCTTGGAAAACCTCCGTGATAGCTTGATATCCTTCATCACTTCAAGGTGGGCTTTTAGAAGGTTCATCTCATGTTTTGTGGGAAGTAGAATCTTGAACAGTAGGATTTTTAGGTTATCCTTGTTCCTTATATGCTCAATTTCATGGGTTATTATCAGATTTCTTACATCCTTTTCAAGCTTGAAAACCCCCCTTGACAGTACCATCGTAGGATTTACAAACCCTATATTAAACGCTAAGGGTCTTTCAAATTCCAGAACGATGATGCTCCCCTTTCTTCTATGAGGCAATGAAATCAGAGAACTTACGAATTTCCTAGTATGCTTATGAGCCTGATAAATTGAGTATAACGATAAGATTACAAACAACGCTATAAGCAAAGATGATATTACAAAGTCGGGATAGTGTATGTACATAGAAACCAAATGTTCCCAGTTAAAACCCGTATGGAGAACATGGACGAACCATATACTCAGTATTCCTATGTAAGGTATCATAATACCGTATATAAGTTGCCTGTATAATGAATTCAACGGCTTAATGATCAAAATCATCCTCAAAACTACCAGAAAGAATATCAGTACAACACCTAAGGTCATTTTTCTAATTCTCGCAGTTTATTAAGTATCCTTTCAACCTCAGATTCATCAAGGTTCATAGCTTCCAAGAAGAATGTGCGTGCGGCCTTGGGGTATTCGCTCATAACTTCCCTAAGATAATCTATAAGTTTTCCTCTGTAATATTCGTCCTTCGTCATACATGCCGTATAGAACTTGACTTTGCCCTTCAATCTGCCGCATATCAAACCTTTTTTTTCAAGATTCTGAAAAATGGTCAGAATCGTGGTATATGCGTACCTGTCTTTAAAACTCTCCCATACATCCCTTACGGTTATCTCCCCTTCTTTTTCCCAAATTTTTTCCAACACTTTTTTTTCTAAGGGTCCCAAGCGCATGATTTAGGTATTCTAAGGTCGTTGAAGTTGGTATAAACATCCTTATAATACCCGACTTATGTCCGATAAGGAGATTTTGGATCTTTGGATAGAAACTACGGGTTATGAAGAGGATTGGAAAACACTTATAGAGGAACTAATTGATGATTTGAGATCCCTTGCAAAGGAACCTTTCAAGGAGTATGAAGATGAAGAATCGGAGGTTGAAGATATACTTTTAAAGATTGAAACACCCGAAACCCTGATACAGAACCTTTATGATCTCCTTGAAGACCTTGAAGATAAAATATCCGAGGCGAAAAAGGGGGAGATGACGGAACATGAATTATCTTATATTTTTAGGAAAGCCGGCGAATATATAGAGAGAGCGAGGGAGCTTGTAAATTCATGGATTTACGAGGAAGCGGAGGAGGAACCCGAGGAAGAGGAGGAGGAATAGTGGATGTTCTTCCAAGATATAATACTCAAACTGCATGAATTTTGGAAGGGACAAGGATGCGTTATAGTGCAACCTTATAACTCCGAAGTGGGAGCGGGCACATTCAACCCCGCGACTTTTCTCAGAGCGCTTACCAAGGAACCTTGGAAGGCGGCTTATGTTGAACCCACGAGAAGACCCAAGGATGGGAGATACGCTGAAAATCCGAACAGATTACAGCAATATCATCAATATCAGGTAATACTTAAACCCGCCCCCGACGATGTTATAGAGACTTACATAAAATCCCTTGAATATATCGGAATAAATGTTTCGGAGCATGATCTCAGGTTCGTTGAGGATGATTGGGAGAGTCCCACTCTGGGCGCATGGGGTCTTGGATGGGAGGTTTGGTTGGATGGACTTGAAATCACACAATTCACATACTTCCAGCAGGTTGGTGGTATAGATGTTGAAGTTGTAAGTGCGGAGATAACTTATGGTCTTGAAAGGATAGCCATGTTCGTTCAAGGTGTGGATAATGTGTTTGATATAAAATTCAATGAGCATCTGCGCTGGGGGGAGATATACGGAGAGTTTGAGAGACAATTCTGTCATTTCAACTTTGAGGAGGCGGATGTGGAAAATTATCGTAGGATATTTGACTTTTATGAAAATGAATGCCGAAAGCTTGCGGAGAAGAATCTCCTATATCCGGCATACGATATGGTTATAAAGATGTCGCATGTGTTCAATCTTTTGGATGCGAGAAGGGCTCTATCACCAGAAGAGAGACAGAATTTTATTTTGAGAATAAGGAAAATGGCCAAGCTCTGTGCCTCCCTTGTGGTTGAAGGTGGTTCGCCTTTATAATACCCGTTATTGAAAAGGAAGATACTAAGCATAGAACTATCCAACGAACTCCTTGATCTTATGGGCGTTGCGAGGAAATTCTTTGAAAATGTTATGTATAAATTCACGGATGATGTCAGATTGGTTGAGGATATGATGACCATATTTGACGAATCAACGACGAACGCCATAAGACATGCCTATTCAGAAGGAAAGGTTGGACCTGTAAAGGTCTCTCTTTACTTGGAGGAAAAGAAGGATGGTAAGTACTTTATATTAACCGTATTTGATGAGGGAGATATACCTCCTGGAATGCCGATGGACATGACGCATTATAAGCTGGATCTGAACGAGTGGTTTAAGGAAGGTAAGGTGGGAGGTATAGGACTGATGGTGATATCCCAGCTTGCGGATAAGTCTTTCTGGAAGAAGACCGCAAAAGGCAAGTATTTTGTTGCGATAAAGAAGATCAAATAGTATGGGAAAGTTGAGCCTATCCTATAAGCTGTTCGTACTCTTCGGTTTCATTTTGACCCTTTCCATAATAGGTTCTGTGGTTTTTATAACGGCATCCGTTGCCAATCGTGTCAGAAGCCAGATAGAGCTCAGAGGTATATCGTTGGCGAAATACCTATCCTCTCAGGCCGTTGAAGCTTACTTACAGGAGGATGATTTAACACTCGTCAGTATAACCGCGGGTCTGAAAAGATCCAATCCAGGTGTGATCTCCGCCATCGTCGTGGATGATAAGGATCGCATAATATCGCACAGTGATAGTATATTGCTTAAAGGTAAAAAGCTCACTTTCAACAACGCTAAAATATACAAAGTCATCGTGGATTCAGCGACCCTGAATAGGGTGGAGTTGTATGAGAATCCTAAGGGTATAGTGGTTAAGACTCCCATGCTTGACAGGATAAGAAAGAGGATCGTGGGATATGTCTATTTAACCCTCTCAAAGAAGGATGTCAATGATGCCATCAGAAACATAATAGCCCTTCTGTTCCTAACAGGTACCATAACCATAGGTTTCGGACTGATAGTCACCATGATCTTTTCAAGACTGCTAACGAGGAGCATAGGTATATTGTTGGAAGATCTCAATATCATAGGTGAAGGGAACCTTGATCACAAGCCCAGGATAAGATCCAACGATGAGATAGGGCAGATAGCGAGGGCCGTTGAAGATATGAGCGTAAAATTGAAGGATGTTCAGCAGAAACTGGTGGAGACCGAAAAGTTCAAGCATGAGGTTGAATTAGCGAGGAGGATACAGAGCGTTTTGCTTCCGAGAACGACCCCAAAGGTCAAAGGTTTTGAGTTCTCCACGGCTTACAAACCCGCTTTGTTGATAGGTGGAGACTACTACGACTTTTTCAGGATGATGGGTGGGAAATTGGGTTTCTTGGTTGCGGATGTTTCGGGTAAGGGCGTTGCAGGATCCTTGGTCGTTGTGATGTTCAGATCCATAATACATACCGAATCTTCGCTATCCGTATCCCCGAAAGAGCTGCTTTTAAAGGCTCATGAGAATCTCCTCGGAGAGATACCTGAAGATATGTATATAACCTCCTGCATAGGCTCATTGAAGCCTGAGAATCGTACGCTTACGATAGCATCCGCAGGTCATAATCCACCCATACTTTACAAACATTCAAGTAAAAAGGCCATATTTCTTGAACTGGAAGGGGCACCTCTGGGACTATCAATAATGA
Source organism: Caldifarciminota bacterium (assembly GCA_015492295.1). Classification (GTDB taxonomy): domain Bacteria; phylum Hydrothermota; class Hydrothermia; order LBFQ01; family LBFQ01; genus Caldipriscus. Next base: position 2,025 of record WGFI01000058.1, on the reverse strand, counting down.
GCGTTGAGCAACTCAACGAGAATCTTGAAGAATACACCGTGAATTTGGAGGAAGGGGATGTCGTCGTGTTCTATTCCGATGGCGTAACGGAAGCAACTAACCTGAGAAATGAGCAGTTCGGTGAGGATAGGTTCCTTAATCTCGTGAATGATTTATGCTCATCGGAGTACTCAGCCGAGGAGATAAAGAATGGAATATTGGCGAACCTCCAAGACTTCGTAAAGGATACCCCCCAATCGGATGATATAACACTCGTAATATTGAAGTGCATAGGCTGATATGGTTTGATATTGCAAACTCTCCGCATGTTATGTTTTTTAGGCCTATAATTGATTCCTTAAAGGAGAGGTTTGAAGTTTTTATAACGGCGAGGGATTATTCTGAAACGATCATGCTTCTTGATGCCTTAAACCTGAAATATGAGCCCATAGGAAAACATGGTGGAAAGAGCATATTTGGAAAGGTTTTATCGTCCGCAAAACGAATATACGCTTTTTCAAAGCTTTTCCGAAAAACGAAACCTTCCTTGGCAATATCTCATAATTCCTATGATCAGATAATTTACTCCTTTTCAGCAGGCATAAGGAACATAACATTTATGGATTACGACAAACAACCCGCCAATCATGTCGCTTTTAGGCTTTCGTACCTGGTCGTCGTGCAGGAATGGTTTCCGGAGGATGCCCTCAAAAGATTCGGAGCCAAAAGGTATATTAAGTATAAAGGATTAAAAGAAGAGGTTTATCTTGACGATTTCGTTCCCAGTGAAAGGTTTATAAGGAATCTTTCCGTGAAAAGACCTTTCGTGGTTGCAAGACCGCCGACCATAAGATCGCTTTACAGTGAAGGATATGGTATATTCTGGGAAACTCTTCGCAGACTGAAATCAAAGGGTTGCGATGTAAGGTTGCTGGTCAGAAATCCAGAGGATGAAGGTATAGCAAAATCTATGGGTATAGAGGTCTTGCCGAAACCCATAGATGGACCTCAGATCGTATTTTGGGCGGATATTTTTATCGGGGGAGGAGGTACCATGACACGGGAGGCTGTAATACTTGGAACACCCGCATACACGGTTTTGCCGAGGTTGGGAAGCGTGGATTTAAAGCTCCACGAAATGGGCTATTTAAGGATAGTGAATTCCCCTGACGATGTTAAGGTGGATTTGAAAAAGGATTTTAGAGTTCGCAGGTTCAATCCCAATATCCGCGAGGATATAATAGGCATCATCGTTCAAAACATAGGAGATTGACTATATATTCCCTAAGTTCATCTATACCGTATCCGGTTTTAGCGCTAACGGGGAAGTATTCATAGGGAAAGCTCAGGCTTTCAACCAAATCAATCTTGTTTAAAACCACGAGTTTCCGTTTTTTTAATATCTTCGGATTGAACTTATTTATCTCATGAACGAGTACATCAAATTGTTTTTTGGGATCCCGTGAAGCATCCAAAACGAATACTATCATCTTCACCCTATCAAGATGTTTTAGGAATTCAAGGCCCAAACCCCTGCCCTCGCTCGCCCCTTCAATGATACCAGGTATATCCCCAATTACGATCTCGCAAAAGGGTGTCTTTATGACTCCGAGATTCGGGGATAATGTGGTAAATTCCCAATCGCCTACCTTTGCCTCCGTGCCCGTCAAGGCGTTTAAGAGTGATGTTTTCCCAACATTGGGAAAGCCCACGAGTCCCACATCGGCCAAAAGCTTCAAAACGAGTCTTATGTTCCTTTTTTCGCCACGCTCTCCCAAGGTTCTTATTAAAGGGGATCTCCGAGTCGCCGTGGCGAAGTGTTTATTACCGAGTCCCCCCTTCCCCCCTTTGGCGACGAGTAGTATCTGGTCTTTTTCCATTATCTCTCCTAAGATTTTACCGGTATCTTCCTCTATAACGACTGTTCCGAGAGGAACGGGTATATATAGATCCTCCCCCTTTCTCCCGTTTAACTCACCCCTCGCGTTCCTTCCATCTTCGGCCTTGTAATACCTCTTATATTTGAAATCGTAAAGGGAGTATATG
>WGFI01000057.1 GCA_015492295.1 Caldifarciminota bacterium | reverse complement strand
GGAAAAACCGGAAGAACCTCCCAAACCCCCGAAGCCCTCAGATAAACTTATCTCTGGAATGTCTATTACGAAAGCCCCTAACGCAGCGGATAAGCCATAAATACTGGGAATTCCAAAAGAGCCCCTCCCATTGTACCAGACGGGCTTGTAGTCCTTTAGGCTTCCCTCAAACTTCTTTACCCAAACATCAACTATATCAAGTGCATAAGCATAAGGTAGAAACCTCTCGTATATCACTGCAAGATCCTCGTTGTAAATGTGCCTCATCTTCTCTTTTTCAGCCGTTTTCAAAAACATCTTAAACCCCTCAATCTCATCCATCAACTTCCTACCTTCTTTCGTTGGGGATCTCATGTAATAATCCCATATCCACGCCGTAATAAGCACAGCGATGAAACCGAAGAGGGATATGAAATAATGCCAGGACGGTTTAAGTGCCGAAAATACGATAAGCAGGCCTGTTAATAACATCACACCAAGGATAAGTATAGTTATATTTACAAAATTTCTGGAAAAGTATCTGAGTTTGGTCTTTCGCGTTAGTTTGTAGAGGGCCTGTTCAACTGTATAATACATCATCGCCAATGCATAATTTAGATAGGGTATAGTTCCAAGTGGTCCCAGAGTTCCTTCCCCAATATTTTCTCCGCCGGTATAGCCAAGGATGAGCAAAGCGATTAGTCCTACCGTCCCGATTAGAAGAAGTATCAATATCAATATATCCAAGTGTAGTATCACATTCCATCTTAAACCTCTTATAAAAAACCATACCCATATCACCAGATATATAAGCGGTGGAATGTAGGTGTAAATGGTATTTATCCTGAAATATTTTCCAAATCTTTTCATCAGGTTATTTTCAAGGGCCGAATCCATATGGGCAAGATCTTCGTTGAAATTATCTTCTGAAATTATGAGACCTTTCTTTCCGATTTTATTCAAAACTATCCTCTCATCACTTCTCAGTCTCACTTTTACATCTTTCCTGTCTATGAAGTACAGACCCTCCGATGGGTTTTTTATCTTTACCATGCCCTTAACGGCCAGACTCAGGATGTTGGCCACGAGACATCCCGTATCGTATCCCATGTTCATTATGAACCTTACGGCTGCGGGAGAGAGATTCTTCGGGGGTCTGAACCTTGGAACTATGGTACCCTTCGGAATATCCCTTCCCAGAATAATTCAGAGTATGAGATAATACAGGATGGATATTATGAGAAATTTCGCTGGGAAACTCTCTTTGATCATCTTTAAAAATCCTCCTTCTTTCACATACCCCTTAGGCCATCCAACGACGATCGTAAGATTCTCACCCGGAGCAAATTCCTTTACACTTTCAAAAACCACCCTGCCGGAATCGTCAATATAGGCCGTATAATCTTTACCACTTTCCCCGTATCTTCCAGTGTATGCCGTGTATATTATACTATCCGATGGTACAGCGGGCAGTTTTACAATCGCCCTTACCTTATTTATCGGAAATTCCCACCTCGTTCCATTTACATTCCAGTATAACTCATCGTGATCCTTGAAATGTCCTATCTGTCCCTTCACCCTGTAAATCATCGTGTATTCATACACACCTTCTTTCAGAAAGACTTCTTTTTTCCCAATATATATCCTCACACTGCTGTCCGTCCGTTTTGTGAAATAGTTCTCCTCCCGGCCATCCCTGAGAACCTTCACGAGATCAAAATCAATGCTGTAATTTATTCCGTTCCGCTTATACCTCATAGGAAATTCCCTGTATATTCCTCTTTTGATCCTCTTACCCTTTGCAAGGACGGTTATGTCCTCCTTGATCAGCAATTCACCATCCTTCTGAACATCTATATGCTGTTCAAAACTCAATATGCACTCATCGTAGTTATGGGAACAGGTGATGCCTAATATCCAAAGCAAACCTTATATTTTAAATCCGTAAAGAATAGTGATGAATGCGGTGATAAAGTCCTTATTATCTTACACTATACCCGACACCTTTGTTATCGCTCCATAGATCGCTGGATATTGCATAAATGGTGCGATATTAAGCCTGAATTTGGCGCTGAAGGTGGAGACGGAAGTAAGGTTATCACTTCATCAGCACAATACCTCTACTAAGCATCAGAATTAGCACCTAAGAATTAAACCTTAACCATCCTTTCAGGGGCACTAACCCCTATGAGATTCAGGCCTTCTCTTATGACATTCATAACGGCCAGAGATAGGGTTAATCTTTCACCATCCCTACCGCTTCCGACGATACGATTATTCTGGTAAAACTTATGGTAAGCGTGTGATAACTCAATCAGGTAATCCACGAGGAGATTCGGGGAGAAATCGGCGCTAATCTCATAATGATGATCAAAGATGTAAGAGTTTCTCAAAGTGGGTGGCAAGACTTTCAGAATATAATACGGGAAAAACTGTAATATTCTCGCCAAGAGTCTTTCATCGTCGTTTGAAAAGTCTTTAATTCTTGAAGGTTTTATGCCGTTTTCCCTCGCGTATTCAAGCAAACTTGATATTCTCGCATGCGCGTACTGGGTATAATAGACGGGGTTATCCTTTTCAAACTTCCTCGCTAAGGATATATCAAAATTCAACTCCGAAGATGGGGATCTTAAAAGCATAAAGAATCTTATGGCATCTTTTCCAACATCATCCAAAAGCTCATCCAAGGTGTATATTTTGCCTTCCCTCTTTGACATCCTTATCATCTTCCCGTCTTCATAAAGATTTACCTGTCCATGTATTATTACGACGAACTGGGATTTGAGCTTGTAATATTCGCTCAATGCTTCAACCATCGCTTTCATCCTCTGGACATAACCGTAATGATCAGGCCCCCAAATATCTATTAGTATATCGTAATTCCTGAACAATTTATGCAAATGGTATGCCGAATCGCAAAAGAAGTATGTTGGCTCACCGTTTGATCTTATGAGTACCCTATCTTTATCGTCTCCGAAATCAGAACTCTTAAACATAAGAGCGTATCCGCTTCTACATCTCTCAACTATATCCTTCAATCTCTTCTCCCCTACTCCAAGCGTGTTTCCCTCCTTATCCTGATAGTATATCAAGTTCCTATCACGAAGGGCATCTATTACCATATCGGGGTATTCCGAACCCCTTATTTCCGATTCAAATACGAAATTATCAAACTCTATTCCGAATCTTCGTAGTGTATCCTTTTGGCTTTCAAGTATCTTATGGGAAATTTCCCTCCCAAAAGCCTCGGTATCACTGTGATATTTGTCCTTGAAGAGCTTAGCGAGGGTCTTTATATACTCACCCTTATATCCACCTTCTGGAAATTCGTATTTGTTCTTATCTATATGATGCAAAACCGACAAAGCCAACTTTAAAATCTGAGTACCAGCATCATTGACATAATACTCGGAATGAACCTTATATCCGAGAAACCTTAGCACCCTCACTATCGCCTCTCCTATAGCCCCAGCCCTCGCATTGGCAACATTTAAAGGACCCGTGGGGTTTGCGGATATAAATTCAACGAGTATGGAGGTATTAACATTCTTTGAGAGATCTATACCCTTCGCCATCCGATTGATAAATCTTAGGAGAGTACTATCGTTCAATTGGAAGTTTATATATCCACCGGCAACCTCGGTATATACACCCTCAACATTTACGGATTCTACTATTTCCTCCGCTATAACCTTTGGAGGTTTCTTATAATCTTTCGCCATCTTAAAAGCGAGGTTGGTATAGTAATCTCCGAACTTCAAATCCTGCGTTCTATCAACCTCAACCCCTTCAAACCTTTCCGCAAGTGTCTTTACGAGATTTATATAAGGGATGTCCATAAAGTGAGAATTCTAAACTTGAAAAGTCCTTACCCTACAAAAAGGCGGTTAAGAAAATTGGTCCGCGAAGAGAAACAAGGTAGAAAAAGCTTTACTAAGATGACCCTACTTGACAGGGAGGTCAATTTTAGTCATTATTAAATGGTTGCACAGAATAACAGGTGAGTCTGACAGGGTGGAGGGAGAGGGGTCCTTTGGGGCTTAACCCCCTTCACCCAAAGGGCTTAAAGAAGAAGGGGGAAAGGAGGTAAAAGGATGATAATACTTATGCTAGGCGCAAATCCTTATTTGACACCTCAGGAAAAGGAGATTATTCAACTTTGGGAAGAGACGATAAAGGAGTGGAGAAATCTCACAAAACCTTTTAGCATTCCAAGGGCAGTTGAAAGGAGTAAAGAAATATGGAAACGATATTATGAATACAGGGAAAAAGTTTTAAAATCTTTGAAAGCAAATAGATTTGGTGATTATGATATAGCCAGATCAAAATGCTCAGCTGACTGCGATAGAGGAAGCTGCTCAATCAGTTGTCGTACTAAGTGGTCCTATTGCGGGTGTCCAAGCGGGGATCCTATATGTTTCTGTGATCCCGCACCTTTCTCAACGGAAGTAAAAGAAGATAAAACCTATCAAAAATCATACAAAGGTTTTTACACAATTTACGACCTATCCGGTCGTGTAGTATTTTCAGGAAATCTAAGCGGCAAATTGCCTCCGTTAAAGAGAGGTGTTTATTTCTTGAAAGACAGAAGCAAAAATATATCTAAGGTTGTTATAAGGTAAGGAGCGATGATCCTCTCCCTCCACCTTTAATACTTGCTCAGTGATATGTGGTTGCACTTTGTAGGGAAACCCGTTTGTAGGTGCTTGGGTTGGGCATAGATCGTTTTATCCACGGTTTCTTTTCCTTAAGTAAGATGACCCTACTTGACAAGGGGGTCAATTTCAGACATAATTGAATGGTTGGGTTAACATAAGTTCAAAAAGGAGGTAAGAACCATGGCAGCGGTAGAACTCAAAGTCAAAGTAAAGCCACTTGCAGATAGAGTTGTAGTTAAAAGGCTTGAGGAGGAAGAAGCTAAAACTCCCTCGGGTATAATAATACCCGATACCGCAAAAGAAAAGCCTCAAAAGGGTGTCGTTGTAGCCGTGGGACCCGGTAGGATTGATGAAAATGGTAAGAGGGTCCCAATGGAAGTTAAGGTAGGGGATAAGGTTCTTTTCGCCAAGTACGCTGGAAGCGAGGTTAAGATAGAAGGTGAAGAGTACCTTATTATGCGTGAGGACGATATACTCGCGATCATAGAGGAGTAAATAAAAAGGAGGTGAAGACATGGCGGCAAAGGATGTAAAATATACTGAGGATGCGCGTAGGAGCGTTTTAAGTGGAGTTGAAAAGCTTGCGAAGGCCGTTAAAGTAACGCTTGGGCCTGCTGGAAGGAATGTTATACTTGAAAAGAAGTTTGGTATTCCCGTCATAACGAAGGATGGCGTCACGGTGGCCAAGGAGATAGATCTAAAAGATCCTTACGAGAATGTGGGCGCCCAGCTCGTCAGAGAGGTCGCTTCAAAGACTTCCGATGTGGCGGGTGATGGAACGACAACGGCCACGGTATTGGCAGAATCCATATTCCGCGAAGGATTGAAGATGATAGCCACAGGGGCCAATGCGGTTGAGGTCAAGAGAGGGATAGATAAGGCCGTGGAGGTCGCCGTTGAGGAACTCAAGAAGATATCCAAGGAAGTTAAAACCAACACGGAGATTGAGCAGGTAGCCACCATATCCGCTAACAATGATCCTGAAATCGGTAAGAAGATAGCGGAGGCTATGGAGAAGGTCGGGAAGGACGGAGTCATAACCATTGAGGAAGGTAAATCCACCGAAACCTATGTTGATGTTGTAAATGGATACCAGTTTGATAGGGGTTATCTCTCTCCTTACTTCGTCACCAATCCCGATAAGATGGAGGCCGTCCTTGAAGAACCCTACATACTCATAACCGATAAGAAAGTGTCCTCAATAAAGGATCTTCTACCTGTTCTTGAAAGGGTTCTTCAAACCGGTAAGCCTTTGCTGGTTATAGCGGAAGATGTTGAGGGTGAGGCTCTCGCCACACTTGTGGTGAATAAACTCAGAGGAGTATTGCAGGTTGCAGCTGTCAAGGCACCTGGATATGGTGAAAGGAGAAAGGAGATGCTCAGGGATATTGCCATACTCACCGGTGGAGTTGTGATTTCCGAAGAGACGGGTATGAAGCTTGAGAATGCCCGTCTTGAGGATCTCGGTAGAGCCAAGAAAGTTATAGTTGATAAGGAAAACACTACCATAATAGAGGGTGCAGGAAAGAAGGAGGAGATAGAAGGGAGAATCAAGCAGATAAAGGAGCAGATCAAGGAAACCAAGAGCGATTACGATAGGGAGAAGCTTCAGGAGAGGCTGGCCAAGCTTTCCGGTGGGGTGGCGGTTATATATGTCGGTGCGGCTACGGAAGCCGAAATGAAGGAAAAGAAAGCAAGAATAGAGGATGCCGTTCATGCTACGAAAGCGGCTGTTGAGGAAGGAATAGTTCCCGGAGGAGGGGTCGCGTACCTTAGGTTGATTCCCAAAATTGAAGAGTTGGAGAAAGAGGAAACCAACCATGATAGGAAGCTCGGTATAAGGATAGTTAAGAAGGCATTACACGAACCCACAAAGCTGATAGCGGAGAACGCCGGATACGAGGGCTCACTCGTCGTTGAGGAAATCAAGAAGAGAGGCGGCAATGTTGGATTTGATGCCTTGAGGGGTGAGTATGTGGATATGTTTGAAGCCGGTATAATTGATCCCACCAAGGTCGTTAGGACAGCATTGCAAAATGCCGCTTCCGTCGCAAGTCTCTTGCTGACAACCGAGGCCGTAGTTGTTGAGGTGAAGGAACCTAAGAAGAACGGTCAATCACCCTCCCCTGAACTTGACGAGTTCTAAGGAGTAAAATAAAGTATCCAAGACAACCATCAACCTTCAATTACAGTAAGATCAACGCGGCCCGCCCTCAGGGGGCGGGCAATTTTTATCTTTTTATCACCTTATCATATAAACACCTGTAGGCCTTACCTTCACCCTTTCTTACAAGCTTAAGATGTCATCGCTCCAATTGATTATCCACTTGGTGGGTATCTGTCCCATAACCCTAAGGGGAACTATAAACCCTAAGAGCGTAAGGAGTAAGGAACCTATCTAGGGGCTTTCCCATTGCTACCCTTAACCTTGAACTTCTCCCTTTCATAATTCACCTCCTGTTTCGTATATTTTAAGGATGTAATGTTTCTTTGTCAAGTGAGTTTCAACCGCCTTAGAATATCCGAAAATGCTAATCATATCTGAGCCGAAAGAGATGCAGCTTTTGGCCAACAACTTACGGAAGGAGGGTAAAGTCATAGGTTTCGTTCCAACTATGGGAGCATTGCACCAGGGACATTTGAGACTAATACGGAAGGCCAGAAAGGAAAGCGACTTCTTGGTCGTAAGCATATTCGTGAATCCTTTACAGTTTGAACCCGGGTCGGATTACAACAGGTATCCGCGAAGATTTGAAGAGGATAGGTATAAATGCGAGATGGAGGGCGTTCAAGCTATATTCCATCCATCAGTCCAAAACATGTACCCCGAAGATTTCTCAACCTATGTTGAGGTTGAAGGACTGAGTAAATATATGGAAGGGGAATTCAGGCCTGGACATTTCAGGGGTGTCGCGACCGTGGTGCTTAAACTCTTCAACATAGTAAAACCTCACTTTGCGGTATTCGGATTAAAGGATGCCCAACAGTATTACATAATAAAAAGGATGGTCAGAGACCTAAACTTGGATATAGAGATAATACCACATGAAACCGTGAGGGAACCCGACGGTTTGGCTTGCTCTTCAAGGAACGAATATCTGAGTGAAGAAAGTAGAAGGCAGGCTACAGCCCTTTACAAAGCCTTGAAGTTGGGCAAAGAGATGATATTCTCCGGCGAGAGAAGGAGTAATAAGATAAAAGAGGAGATGAAAAGTTTCATAAAGGAGAACGCCCCTACCTCCAAAATAGACTATGTTGAAATAGCGAGTACTAAGACACTTGAACCCGTTGAGACGGTTGTGGATGAGATCCTCTTAGCGTTGGCCGTTAGATTCCCTGAGGCTAGGCTTATAGACAACTTCATAATAAACGCGGATGAAGGGTATGTCCTGAATGAAAAAATATGATTAAAAGACTGAATATAAGGACGAATAAGAGGAACGAGTTGGTTGATATAACTTATGAGATCAGGAGGTTGGTTAGAGAGAGCGGTGTTAGAGAAGGTATATGTGTAATCTTCTGCCCGCATACAACCGCAGGTTTAACCATAAATGAGAACGCTGATCCCTCTGTTAGAGTTGATATTTCAGAGCATCTATCCTCCTTGGTTCCGGAAAATAAGAATTACAAGCATCTTGAAGGAAACGCGGATTCGCATATAAAGAGCGTTATAGTCGGTCAGTCTTTGAGTCTCATAATAGAGAACGGAGATATAATTCTCGGAACATGGCAGGGGATATTCTTCTGCGAGTTTGACGGCCCGAGGAGTAGATATGTGCTCGTGAAGATCATCTGACTATAATCTTTTCCCTCTTACCTCCGTATTCAACTATATAAACCCCCTTCCTCAATCCAATGTATCCCTCCTTAATCTCGGCGATCTTAATTCCGGAAACGGTATAAACTCTTACGGTACCCTTGCCTTTTACCCTCAAACCGCCCTTTACACCCTCAACCCTCAAAACATCACCTTTCCGCTCCCTAACCGCTATCGGGTCATCATAACCGAGATAATCACAGGTTCCAACATTGTTTGATCTTATAACATAGAGATTCGGAGCATCGTATTCTCCCCTGAGTACAAGTTCAACGCAGGTATCACCATCAACATCCGCTATCACTGAATATCCGGAACCACAGCATCCTCCAACCGGGCCACCGTAGGAATAGCTCCAAAGCAATGTTCCATCGGTTGCACTATAAACATCAAGATAACCATCATGATCTGCGAAGAGTATCTCATAGCCCGGATTCGTCATATCAAAATCCCCAACCGTTATCGGGGCATGCGAATGAACCTCATAAGTGACGCTCCTTGACCATATCACACTTCCTGTACCACCGTCTATAGCCGCAAAATTCCAAAAATAATCCGCCGTGAATATATCCCTTGTTCCGTTTCCGTTTATATCCGGACCTATTACGACGGATTCCAGTCCATCGAATGATAGGTCGGAATAACCATAAACACACCAAGCGAGAGAGCCCGTCCCGTTTATACGACAGGTGTAGTTATTATAAAAATTCACAAATATCTCCATTATCCCATCACCATCCACATCCTCAACGGCGGGAGCGGAACCGTAAGAGTACCCCGTCGGAACACTCCACTTTATACTACCATCCGTTCCCCTTAAAGCATAAACCGTTCCAGAATTATCAGCAACTATAACCTCTATCTGCCCATCGTTATCAACATCTCCTATGGCAGCAGCCGCCTCTGAGACAACTGATGTATTACTCCACCTAGGTGTCCCATCCAAGCCGCGAAAGGCGTATGTTCCATTTCTCGTTGCAACGACAACCTCTCTCTCACCGTCAAGGTTTATATCATAAACCCTCGGAGAACCGTTGTAAGCGCTACCCACCGATCTGCTCCATATAAGCGAGCCATCCGTTCCTTCAAGGACATAAAGGTTTCCGTTGTAGGATGTAAAGGCCACCTCCCTGTTTGGGTCCGGATCTATGTCCTCAAGGACAGGGGTTGAGTATATGGCGGAACCCGTTGAAAATGTCCAATGTACGGTTCCATCCGGACCATTAAAGCACCACAGAGTTCCTCCATCATCTCCAACCACTATATCGGGAATACCATCGTTTGTTATATCAAGGACGGAAGGGCCTGAATATGTGCCTGTTGTGGCGGAAAGCGTCCTGTTCCACATAACCACGACCGATGATGGTCCAGAAAATAAAGCGGTTACCATAGACCTACCCCTACCCAACATATCCCTCTTTAATCCACCCCAATATTCCAAAGAAGGCGCCTGAGAAAGCATTATCCAGATCATGATACATATATTTTAAGGTGGAAAATTCCCTTTGGGAAAACTACAAACCTCCTTTTCTCTCAATGGTTTTGAAGATCACATACTCCTGTATCTCGTTCGTTCCCTCAAAGATCCTGTTTATTCTCGCATCTCTGTACATCTTTTCAACCGGATAGTCCTCTATGTATCCCGCGCCACCGTGAATCTGTAAAGCCAGATCCACAACCCTATCAAGAACCTCCGATGCAAACACTTTAACTATTGACGCCTCACGGATTATATCCATACCATTATCGGCCATCCATGCGACCCTATAAACTAAGCTTTCAAGCGTAAATATATCCATAGCCATCCTGCTCAAATAGTGCTGAATCATCTGGAAATTCTTTATCGGTTGTCCGAACTGCTTCCTTTCGTTTGCGAATCTCCAAGCCACATCAAAGGCCTCCTTCGCACCACCGAGACAACCCGCGCCGAGGGTTATCCTACCTATGTCAAGCGTTTCCATGGCGATCCTAAATCCCTGACCCACCTCCCCAAGAACATTTTCTTCGGGCACTTCAAGATCTTCCAGAACGATATAAGCCGTTCCCGACGCTTTTATTCCCATCTTCTTCTCCTTCTTCATAACATTCCAACCTTTCCAAGAGGTTTCCACTATAAAGGCCGTAATTCCACCGTACGCACCTAAGGATCTATCGTTGGCCGCGAAAACCACCGCCACATCCGCTATATCCCCATTTGATACATAAAGTTTTGAACCGTTTAATATCCAACGATCTCCCTTTTTAACCGCCGTCGTCTCTATATGCTGCGCATCCGATCCTGCATTGGGTTCCGTCAAGGCGAAACAACCTATATATTCACCCGTCGCTATCTTCGTCAGATACTTCTCTTTCTGCTCTTTGTTCCCTCCTATGTTAATTGCACCCCCACATAGACCCGTAGAAGCGCCGAGAAGCACGGCAACGGAAGCATCCCCGCGGGTGATCTCCTCCTGTAAAACCACATTTCCGAGTTCTCCGAGACCCGCTCCTCCATACTCCTCGGGCAGAAGTATCCCAAAGAAACCCTGTTCGGCCATCTTCCTTATCAGCTCCTTCGGTATTTCTTCTCTCTTTTCCATCTCTCTTGAAATGGGTCTGATCTCCCTATCCACGAACTCCCTGACCATGGATCTCAAATCTTCTAAGGTTTCAACCACATCCGCAGGCAAATTTAAAAATCTCAGACCACTTTTCATAAGTGTGTATTCTAAACGGGATAAACCTCACATTTTTATATACTTCATCCAACCCTTCCCCGTCTTAATAAAATAAACCCCTCTCCTCTTTATGCTTGGGATTCTCTTTCCGGAGACATCGTATATTTCAATAGGCTTCCTATCAATGTCCTTTTCCCCGATCTCCAGTTCCGGGTTCATGATCTCAACCCCTACCTTTATACTGTCAAGTTTGAACCTTGAAGTGCCCGCATAATTAGTATAAACTTCAAGTAAGAGCTGAACGCTGTCGGAGTACATAAAGAGGGTATCCCTTATCTCCCCATATACATTCGCATCCTTGAAATCCGTCCAATTCCCATTCTTATGAACCCTCATATAAACTTTCAAAGAACAACATTGAGGAAAATTACCATAAACCCTCACATTTCCTATTCTGTTATCCCCTCCCGGTAGATGCTTCGCGGGTAGTAGTAGGAAGAATCTGTTCTTTCTGTCATATATATTCCCGAATATCTGAACGGAAAGGTTTCGCGATGCCTTCACAGTATAGAAGTTCATCTTATAAGTCGTGTCAAAGTAATAAGGTGGTCCTAAATTGAAGTATAGACTTGAACTGTCCTCCTCCTTCCTTGACACCAAAAGGTCAATGAGACCATCATCGTTATAATCCACAGGCAGAATTCCATAGGTTGAGGATGATGGTAGGTCAATCTTATTCGTCTCCGAAAATGTTCCCGAATCGTTAAAGTATATCCTAACCCTACCATTGCGGTAATCACCGCCAGGCGATTTCTCTCCAAAGATCACATCAACCCATCCATCACCGTTTATATCGGATGCGACCGCTATTCTGCAATCTTCAAGGTTAAACTCCGTTTTGTCCGTATGTGAGAAATCGGGACCCCACATTATGAATCCCCTCCTGTAAGCGCAGGAAAGTAGATCCAAATATCCATCTCTGTTAAAATCAGCGGCGGTACCTCCATAGCTTCCGACGGTATCATAAGGTGGCCCATCAAAGTATATGCTTAAATATCTCGTCGTGTCAAACCCATAACCCGTGTTGAGATATATGCGAGGTGGGTATATCGGTAGGGAATCTGGGACATACGGATAATATAAACTTCCTATATAGACATCAAGAAAACCGTCGGAGTTCATATCGGCCGCGAACACGGGGTGGGTTCCTGCGCCCATAAGACAGGTTTTATGATCATCGTCCCATCCATAAGGGCCACCCCAATAAATCCAGGAACAAACGACCAGATCAACGAAATTGTAATGCCTGAATATGCCTGTGATTATATCAAGGTATCCATCGTTATTCAGATCCGCGACGAAGGAGTTCTCATTTGATGCCGGAAGTAAGGTATCAACATTGGAAAGTTTAAAAGGATAGCCGTAGTATATGAAAGTTGGGAGGATATCCGTCCTTGGGGATCTGTTGCTCATGGTACCCACTATGAGATCAACCTTTCCATCCGCGTTTATATCCCCCATCCAAATACCATCCGTACAAAAGCTATCTATAATATCGGCAAACATAAATTTAAAAAGGCTATAATCGTCAGATCTGCGCAGGTATATATGAACATAAGGGTATCCGAAGTTCCACTCCGAATTCATGAGGATTATATCCTTTCTATCATCACCATCAACATCAAGGTCATTCCCTACGATCCTCAAACCATCCTTAACCCAAAAATGCAATCCCACCTGCCAAGTTATGATAGAATCGTTCAGTATATACGCCTCCTTACCTATACGAAAATCCGAAGTATCAAAAACTATATAGAATATCTGAGGCCATATCATAGAAGTGATTTTAAAGCCGTAAAACCTTCTTAATCACCTCAGACTCATCGTATCTACCCCTGAGCTCCTCTTTAAGAACCTTGGAGATTTCCTTGAACTTATCCTTTTCATCCAGAAATTTAACCGCCCTTCTCGCTATCTCATCGTAATTCAAATGTTGAATGTATTCGGGATAGATCATTCTCCCGAGTATTATATTTGGAAGGCTTACAAACGGCAGCTTGATCAAAAGTCTTCCGAGATAGTATGTCAATTCGGAAACCAAATATAACACTATCGCCGGCTTGCCTTCAATGGCAGCCTCCAAGGTGGCTGTCCCTGATGCCGTTATCACAACATCGCTGCGCCTTATTACGGATCTTCCCAATCCCTTAACGATCAAAGCATCGTCAATGTTCATATGGGCATCACCGTAAATTGAAAATATAAATTTACTCTTGGGTAGAATCTTTTTTATCATACCCGCTATTCTGAGCATCCTCGGTATGTGCCTTCTTATCTCTTCCTTCCTTGAACCCGGTAAAAATCCGAATATTGGGCCATTATTTTCAATAGGTATGTCCGGCAATTCCTCCTCGTACTTAACCAACGGATGACCCACAAAAAACGCATTTACACCGTAAGACCTTAGAAAATCCTCCTCAAAAGGCAAAATACAAAGCACAGCGTCCAGTTTTGCCAGATCCCTTATCCTCCATTTTCCCCAAGCCCATACCTGGGGGGATATATAATAAACCACCTTCTTATTCAAAGATTTGAGCTTTCTACTCAGAGGCAAGTTGAACCCCGGAAAATCAACCGCTATTATCAGATCCGAGAGCAGAGCCTCTGCGATAACCCTTCTCCTTATGGAATTTATCTTCCCAAGCTTGGTTATAACCTCCTGAAAACCTACGACGGATATTTCCGAAGAGTCGCATACGATCTTTGCACCCGCCTTTTTAAGGTTCTCCCCTCCGAGAGCGTAAAAATCCCACCCATACGAAGAAAGTTTTTTAAGGAGATGAGAGGCGTTCTTATCCCCGGACACCTCGCCGGTTAATATGAATACCCTCAAATTCCCAAATCTTTCAAATTCACTTTCGTCGTATCCGTGACGATCAAAAGTATATACTCATCCGTATTGAAATACTTCCTCGCAACCTCATTTATATCTTCAAGTTTCAGGTTTCTTATCTGCTCTATGTCCTTCATCCAAAACATATTTGGAAGCTTGTATTCGTACATAGTTGATATTAAGTTCGCGACCTGAGAATATGTCTCGGACAATCTAGCTATATATCCATTGTAAAAACTCTTAGCCGCTTCAAGTTCCTCCTCCGTAAATCCTCTCTCCTTACTCTCCTTTATCAGATTTACCAAAGTGATGGTGGCATCCTTTGAAGTCTCAACCCTGGTTTGCAAACCCGCTATGAAAACGGATGAATACTTCTCCCCCTTCCATACTATATTCGGCATAACATAGGAGTAGGCGGAGTAAGCGTACCCCTTCTCCACCCTTATCTTCTTAAGTATCCTACTTGAAAACCCCGAGCCTCCAAGTATGTAATTCGCCACCCTTATCTTATTATACTCAGGAGAATTCCTCTGTATATCAACGGGAAACGCGAGCCTTATATAAGCCTGATTTATTCCATCCATGTGGAATATTTCAATCCTCTTTTTGGGCCTAATCTTCGGTATATCAGGCAACGATATCTCTTTCCTCTGCCAATCACCAAAATATCTTTCTATCTTTGATATAACCGTATCCGGATCCAAATCCGATACAACCACAATATACGCAAGGTTCGGAACCCAATACTTTTTATAGAAGTTTCTAACATCATCTAGGGTGATCTTCTCCACCGTATTTATATATCCATCCGTTGGATGCGCCAGTCTCGTCCCTTCATACACCAACTCGTCAAGTTTGATCATGGTAACATAGTTCGGATTGCTGAGGTTATTCTGAATGCTTGATATTTGCCTACGTTTTTCCCTGCGGAATTCCTTCTCAGGGAATGTTGGGTTCTTAATTATATCGGAAACTATATCCAACAATGCATCCACATCGGTGCTTAGGGATCTTGCGGATATTTCCGTCCTTGTTTTTCCGACGGATACGCTGAAATGCGCCCCTATGCTTTCCAAATCCTCCGCTATCTTTTCGGATGTCCTGTTTTTCGTGCCTTCATCCACAAGGAGACCAACGAGATTTGCCGTTCCCTCCTTACCTTCTGGGTCCAAAACCGATCCGACCTTCAAGACGATCTCCATATAGAATATGGGTAGTTTATCCTTTCTCGCGACTATCACATGAAGGCCAGAAAGTAGGGTTTTTTCAAATGTTTTTATTTCTGGCACCCGTAAGGGCTTCAATGGCTTCGTTTCCATCCTCTCATTCTCCTTTTCCGCTTCGGTCGTTGCACATCCTATCAATGCTAAAAGTATAGCGCACCTTTTCATGCCCTTTCAAAAGGAAATCCCAAGGCTTCAAGAAAACGGTATGCAAGCTCATCGTTCTTAGCAGATGTCACTATGGTTATATCCATACCGAATACCCTTTGAACCTTATCTATATCTATCTCTGGAAATGCCGTATGCTCGCTTAAACCGAAGTTGTAGGATCCCCTACCATCAAATCCGCTTTTCGGCAAACCCCTGAAATCTCTGACCCTTGGGAGAGCGAAGTTTATTAACCTTTCAAGGAAATCGTAAGCCCTTTTCCCCCGTAGGGTTACCTTCAACCCTATGGGCATACCTTTCCTGAGTTTGAATTGGGCTACGGACTTCCTCGCCTTGGTTATAACGGGTTTTTGGCCTGTTATGGTTGCAAGATCCTTCGCAACGATCTCCAAAGACTTTGGATCCTCAACGGCCTCCCTTCCCCAACCCACATGAACGACGATCTTCTCTATTCTCGGAACTTCCATTATATTCAAATTCAATTCCTCAGCTAACTTCTTCCTTATCTCGTTCTTGTACTTCTCGTAGAGAGCCATAACGGGAATTCTAAGGCCGAGTATTCAGCGAATGGGTAAGATAAAGTATGCGGCTATATCCACCTATATGCTTCTCAACTATGCGGATTATCTTTCCAAAGCCGCGCTTCAAGCGATGATACATACGCCGTTCCCGATGCTTCCACTATATACTTCATATCTTCATATCTCGCAGCTTTCCTATTAACCCCTGCCTTCTTCAATATCTCCTTAGCGTTTTTTAAATACCTCTTTGCAAGCTTAAGCCTTTCCTTAGGTGTTTCTGGAACCTTAATTTTGACATAAGGTCTATATTTTAAGGTTGCCCATTTATATGCTTCTCAACTATGTGGATCATCTTTTCCACGCTTTCAAAGCCCGCATCTATCGCCTTCTTATTTTGAAGTTCCCTGTAATACCCACCGAGATGGAGAATATCATAAACCGAGCTGAAAAGTTTTATAAGAACATCTTTATCCTTTCCTATGGGTAAGGTATTCAAGATTCTTCTATAAGAGCCTACCTCCTTAGTCTTCCTACGGACTTCATCAATATCCCAGCCCTTCTTACACATAAACAGAGCCTTTAAAGCTTCAAGTGCTGAAATATAAGCCATCCCAGATGCCTCCGATACAAACTTTATATCTTCGTATATTCCTGCCTCCTTATCAACCCCTGCTTTCTTCAATATCTCCTTAGCGTTTTTTAGATACCTCTTTGCAAGTTTAAGCCGTTCTTTCGGTGTTTCAGGAACTTTAACCTTTGGCATAAGGTTTGTATTTTAAGGTTGTCCGTTTATATGCTTCTCAACTATACGGATTATCTTTTCCACACTCTCAAAGCCCGCATCTATCGCTTTCTTGTTTTGAAGTTCCCTATAATATCCTCCGAGATGGAGAATATCATAAACGGAATTAAAGAGATAAATCAAAATGTCCCTATCCTTACCTATGCCCATAACCCTTTTCAAACTCTCATAATACACGGAGTGCTTCTTTAATCTATTCTTAACCTCACCTATATCTTTGTATATACCTTTTGCCAAGAATAGGGCTTTCAAAGCTTCAAGGGATGCCAAATAAGCCGTTCCAGAAGCCCTTGAAACCAACTTTATATCCTTATAAACTCCCGCCTCTTTTATCACACCAGATTTCTTTAAGTCTTCCT